>DALYNO010000501.1:0-2683 GCA_031975295.1 Anaerocolumna sp.
CTAGAATTATACAATTATTGGATATAGCAATACACTTAAGAAGGAGCTAACACAAAGCATGAAGATAGAATTATATATCAATGAAAATACTATAAAAGCAATTGCTACTATCAATTTGACAGATAATGGTGATAGTGATTTCTCTTTTTATCTCAATCGTACATTAACAGTAGAGCAAATAATTTGTAATAATAAGATAACAAATAACTTCAACACCACCGAGACCACTCTAAACTTTCGCCCATGTTCTAATCTAATTGAAATACATAACAACGGTAAGATAAATACCCTTATTATTCAATATGCAGGGAAAATAGATACCTATTATAACATGGTAACAAAAGATATAAAGTCTCTGAACTGGTATTCCGTTTGGTTTCTCCAAGACACATCTATACCAATACCATAAGAAGAACTCATAATATATGGTTGTTCAGACTATATTATATTAAAGAGTATCTATGACCCCCTCCAACAGTCCTGGAAATATAATAATAATAACTTTGATCCTTTTAACATTATCGCTTATAGAAAAGAAACCTTATGTATGATATCTAACCCTCTTATAAATGTTTATTCCACTAGTGAACAGTTAAAGAATATTGCTCTTATCGCTACCCAACACTATAGAGATATATTAGACTATTTTAATGGCAAGCTATTTTGCAAGACAACCATTCCCGTATTAGATTTGGCTTTCTTATATCCCACACAAAAAGATTATGGGTCCTTTAAACGGAAAGACTTAATTGTTACAACTGAATCTGATGAAAATGAATTAATGATAATACGAATGCTAGCGCATGAAACAGCTCATATCTGGTGCACTGGTGCTGATTGTAATACTTGGGAAGACTGGTTGAATGAAACCACTGCAGAATGGGCAGCCTTATTATATGCCTTAAAATCCGGTAACCATATGCTATTTGATTCTATAATACAGCCTCATTTAGATTGTGTAGCTAATTATCCATCTATTAAAACCGCTGACGGTACAAGACCATTAGGTGTACATACCAAAGGAACCATTCTTTTTTATGATTTATATAAGTATTTCGGTGTGCAAGTTATGGAAGAGTTGATAAGACTATATTCCATTATTGAAATAAAAACAACCGCTTTTTATCTTGAAAAAATCAAATTAATTCTTGGCAATGAAGTATCTACCTATATATCTGAAAAAATATATGTATAACGACTTTATACCAGTATAATACCTTTCAAATCGGAAAAGCTTTTATTGACTGAGTCTGAAGAAACTTTTCTTCATGAAATCTCCATATGCGTCAACTAAAATACCATATATAACATACATGAAAGGACTGATATTATGCTAAAGAAAATAATTTTTCTAGCTTCTCTTACATTACTTTTATTTACCACAGCTTGCAGTAGTTCTGGTATGAGCGGAGGACACGAGTCTACAACAGAGGTAAAGAATTTAAAAGTGTACGATTCCCCGCTATATCCAGTAGGTTCTAAGATAATTCTGAATACGGATCATATGGAAGGTATGATGGAGGCCAAAGGTACTGTCTCTGGCGCTTATGATACTACCCTTTATGCTGTAGATTATACCTCAGGAGAGACTGGTGAAGAAGTAAAAGATCACAAATGGATTATTAGTGAAGAGATAAAAGACAGCCAAGACAAAAATTACTCCATTGGTGATAAAGTAACCTTAATGACTGGTCACATGAGCAGTATGGGTGGAGAAGGTGTAACAGCTACCATAACCCAAGTTGTCCAAGGCCCTGCCTATATGGTTAACTATACACCAACTAATGGTGAGAAAGAGGTTAAAGACCATCAATGGGTATCTGAGAGTGAACTAAAAACAGCTAATTAATTCTTAGACAATCAGAATATAGTTTGCTTTACCTAATTTAATACAATTAATATGGTTTTCAAGTTTCGATTACCCTATTGGTAAAATTAGCTAAAAACTAATCAATTGTACCATAAATAAAAAGTTTTTGTGTTTCCCAATTGCTTATATAAACCTTATAAAAAGGATACCTACAATATGATAGGTATCCTTTATCTATGCAACTTCTATATCATTGATATTTTTTCTTCTTGTTTTGCCTTTATAAAATATAAGTAACTTATTATTTCATTTAACTGCTTATATAAGTAGTATTCAGAATTCATCACTTAACTATTTTAAGTCTAGACTATTCAGTCTTGTCCAACTCAGAAGTACACTGAGGGCATCTGGTTGCCTCAATTGCAATCTCACTTGTACAATACGGGCATTTTTTAGTTGTAGGAGCTTTGGGTGCCTCTTCTTCTTTTTTTCTTACAGCATTTAATCTGTTTATTCCCTTAACCATTAAAAATATGACGATAGCTACGATTAGAAAATCTAACACAGTGGTTAAAAAAGATCCATAATTAAAGGTTGGAACACTTAGTTTAGCTGCTGCATCTAAAGAAGTAACCTGGCTCTTATCAACCCCTTCTGGAAGTCTTAATATAAGGAATTGTTCGTTAAAATTACTTCCTCCTGTAATCAATCCTATAATTGGCATAATTAAATCATTTACAAGAGAAGTTACTATTTTCTGAAAAGCAGCACCTATAATAACACCCACAGCTAAATCAATTACATTACCTCTCATGGCAAAGGTTTTAAATTCTTCAATAAATTTCTTTTTATTTCCTGACATCATTGTACTCC
>DALYNO010000501.1:2693-3063 GCA_031975295.1 Anaerocolumna sp.
GAATAATAGGTGATTGCTCACAAACGCCTATCTTTAGAGTATGGTACTTAACTTTTGTAGTTTTGTCAATAAGTATTCAAGATACAAGCATATGGTGATTTTATTTTTATATTCCATTAAAATTCTTGGCTGTACATTCTAATCCCATGATGTATTCGTTCTTTCTGTTTGTGCAAAACACTTATGAATGTTTCGGTTGGGCTATTTGCCTCAGGCATCATCCTATACAATAAAAAAAGAGCCCATCTTAACTGACAGACTCTAATCTATGATAATACTTTTATGTTCTTAATTAAGCTATTTTGGATTTAGCAACTTCAACTAAAGAAGTGAAGCCAGCAGGATCGTTAATAGCCATGTCAGATAACAT
>DALYNO010000502.1:0-3060 GCA_031975295.1 Anaerocolumna sp.
GTCTGAAAGACAGGTCTTCACTAAATAAAGTGTCCACGGTTATGGGTACATTATAAAGTAAGTAAATAGCAAAGTTAAAAAAGAGTAAAGTAAGAAAAGGACAAAGTAAGGACAGAGAGAAGCAAGAATAGAGAAAAGTAAGCACAGAGAAATGTAAGGACAGAGTAAAAGTAAAAAGGAGCATTGTAAGAAATATTATTTTTTATTATGTGGGAATAATAATTTATGATAGAATAAGATAAGAAGGAATCATTACCTTGCCTATCATATTTATTGTAAAATAAGGAGTCTAAAAATGGAAAACCACGTATATATCGCCATTGATCTTAAATCTTTTTATGCCTCCGTTGAGTGTATAGAACGTGGGCTTGACCCTTTAACCACTAATTTAGTAGTAGCAGATGCAAGCAGAACAGAAAAAACAATCTGTCTTGCAGTGTCACCTTCATTAAAAACGATTGGGATTTCGGGAAGAGCTAGGTTATTCGAGGTTGTACAAAAAGTGAAAGAAGAAAATGCATCCAGGAGATATCGGGCACCTGGACAAACTTTTACTGGCTCATCTTATCATTACAACGAACTCAAAGAATCACCCCAATTATCATTAGATTATATTGCAGCACCTCCCAGAATGGCATTGTATATGGAATATAGCACACGAATATACCATATATATTTGAAATATGTTGCACCAGAGGATATCCATGTTTATTCCATTGATGAAGTATTTATGGATGTGACTAATTACCTGCAGACTGCTCATCTTACTGCTGGTGAACTCGCTAAGAAGATGATACAAGAGGTCTTTCAAACCATTGGAATCACTGCAACAGCCGGTATTGGTACAAATCTTTATCTTTGTAAAATAGCAATGGATATAGTGGCGAAACACATACCTGCTGACAAGGATGGTGTACGAATTGCAGAACTGGACGAAATGACATATAGACGAATTCTGTGGAATCATCAGCCCTTGACAGATTTCTGGCGGGTTGGCAGAGGATATGCAAGGAAACTTGAAGAAAACGGAATGTTTACCATGGGCGATGTGGCAAGGTGTTCCGTTGGTAAGAAGAATGAATATCATAACGAGGATTTACTTTACAAATTGTTTGGTATTAATGCAGAGCTTTTAATTGATCATGCATGGGGGTGGGAGCCATGTTCAATTGCAGATGTAAAGGCATATAAACCAACCACAAACAGTATTGGTTCAGGACAAGTACTACAGAGTCCATATCAGTATGAAAAAGCAAGAATAATTGTCCATGAAATGACAGACCTTCTGGTTCTTGATTTGGTAGATAAAGGTCTTGTAACAGATCAAATGGTTTTAACAGTAGGCTATGATATTGAAAATCTAAGTAATGCAGAGATAAAAAAGAAATACAAGGGACAAATAACAATAGATCACTATGGACGGCAGGTTCCGAAGCATGCACATGGAACAGTAAATCTTAACAGACCCACATCCTCTACTATGCTGATCATTGATTCAGTTATGGATTTATATTCTCGAATTGTGGATGAGAATTTATTGGTTAGAAGAATAAATATTACAGCAAATCATGTAGTGGATGAAAATAGTCTAGTGAAAGAAGAATCTTATGAACAACTTAGTTTGTTTACTGATTACGAAGCCAAACAAAAGAAAAAAGAGGAAGAGGATGATGCGTTGCAACGGGAAAAAAAGATGCAGCTTGCAATTCTTGATATAAAGAAAAAATATGGGAAAAATGCTATTCTAAAGGGCATGAACTTAGAGGAAGGTGCCATGACTATGGAAAGAAACAAGCAAATTGGAGGTCATAAGGCATAAATTAGAGGGTATAAGCGAAAGGTAATTTCAAATAACTATAAATAGTCATATCTGTATAGTTCCATAATTTCCTGGGTTGAATTTACTTCGAAAGGAGACTTAGATGAAAGAAAATAGTACAAATAAGAAACAGTATGAGGATATTATCAATTTAGAACATCATGTCTCTGGTACGCGCAATCATATGTCTGTGCATGACCGTGCTGCACAGTTTTCTCCCTTTGCAGCGCTAACCGGTTATGACGGAGCAATCAAAGAGGCAGCAAGAGAAACAAACCAGAGAGTCGAATTAGATGAGACTGCAAAAATATTATTAGATGAAAAACTAAGAATAGTACAGGAGCAGTTAAGTACCCACCAAGAGATAGAACTTATTTATTTCCGGCAAGATGAAAAGAAGGCAGGTGGAGCATATATCAATGTGAGGGGAACTGCAAAGAAAATTGACAAATATGAACGAGCTGTAGTCATGGAGGATGGAATCAGGATTCCTATTGAAGATATTATGGATATTACAGGTGAAATGTTTTAAAGTTTCAATGATTTTTTTATTTAATGAGTTACATTTTATCCCTAAGCTAGAAACTATTATATATGGGAGGTTAGTCTATGAAAAGGAATAAAAAATATATTATTCTATTTTTACTTATTATATTAGCGTTCTGTATTTGGGAATTTAGATGGTACGGTATAGGTTTTAGCAATCCCAAGTGGTCAGATAGTATCAAAGTTAAAGGTATCACATATGTTGCTGAGTCTAAAGATGATGTACCTCAAGAGGTAGGAAGCGATGAAATTGGAGAAAACTACACTAAGATCAAATTTAAATTAAGAGGTCATATAAGGAATGCAATATATAAAATGAGAAATAATGACGCTACTCTATTAGACAAAGGAACTTTGATTTTTACAATGAAGAATCAGCAACCAGATGAAAAATTAGCAGCTAAAATTGGAGATAAATATATTATCTATAGTAGAAGTTATATAGAATAAGGTCAGCTGCTACATATGTTGCATTGCTTCAAAAGAACTTTTGGTATTTAGAGATTGATATAAGTCATTTACTGTAGCTACGAAATGTGGTACAGTAAAATTATACCAAAATTAGTTTGTGAGGATATATATGCATAATAAAAATAAATTTTTCTTATATTTAGTTTCCTTAATAATTATTTCTTTAATGGCTTGTTCGAAGAATGATAAAAAGAATATAGAATTCAAATTTAATGCTAACAATG
>DALYNO010000503.1:0-3050 GCA_031975295.1 Anaerocolumna sp.
CAGTTATTAACACCTTAATAGTATGCTGTTTATATAATGAAACATTACTGTTTAGAAACTGTTCATACACTAGCTGCCTAAATTCTTAGGTATTTTTGTATTTTTTAGTGGACAAGGTACACTATTAAGGGTATTATAAAAGGAATAAATATACCAAACATATACGTATGTATAAGAGTAGGAGCAGCCTATATGAATATTAGAGATTATTTGCAGAACCATAAACTTTTAACTGATGGTGCTATGGGAACATATTACGCAAGACTTTTAAATAATGAGAATGCGATCTCTGAATATGGAAATTTATATTCCAAAGATATTGTTTTAAAAATACATAAGGAATATATAAGAGCTGGTGCAGGATTAATAAGAACAAACTCATTTGCAGCCAATAGGCAGGTACTTAATGTAGAAAATGAAGACTTAAAAAAAATAATAAAAAATTCCTATCGTTTGGCCAAGCAGGCTGCAAAGGAAGAAAATGAAAATGTCTACATTGCCTGTGATATCGGGCCAATACCAGAGAATGGAACAAAATCTGAAGAAGAAATTCTTGATGAATATATGGAAATATGTGATATATTTTTAAAAGAAGGAGGGGATATCTTCTTATTTGAAACATTCTCAGATTTTTATTTTTTGAAGGATATAGTTGTCTATATTAAGAAGAAAGCACCAAAAAGCTTTATTATTACAAACTTCTGTCTAAATAAAAATGGGTTTACCAGTAAGGGACTTAGTGCAAAGACCATTTTAAAACAGATAAATAATATAAAAGAGATTGATGCAGGTGGGTTTAATTGTGGTATCGGTTCAGGGCATATGTATCAGATATTAGGAAAATTAGAACTGCCAAAAGATAAGTACATTTTTGCCATGCCAAATGCAGGGTATCCAGAGCAATTTAGAAATAGATTAGTTTTTATGAACAATGAAGCCTATTTCGTAGAGAATGCAAAACGTATTGTAGACCTTGGCTTGGATTGTATTGGTGGCTGTTGTGGTACAACACCAGGTTATATTAAAAACATGGCAGACAAGCTGTCACTTTCCACAAACAGCCATAGCAAGCGAATAGATGTAATTGAAGAACAGGATAATGCTAAAACAGTTAAACCCAATGCATTTTATGAGTTATTTGCAACAGGAAAAAAGGTTGTGGCAGTAGAACTGGATCCTCCATTTGATGCTTTGGATGAAGGAGTTATTTCTTGTGCTCATAAACTCAAAAACAACAATGTAGATATTATTACAATGGCAGACTCACCAATGGGAAGAAGCAGAGTGGATTCAGTCTTAATGAGCCTTAAGATAAGTCAGGAAACAGACCAAAGGGTTATGCCCCATGTATGCTGTAGGGACAAAAATATGATTGCTATGCGCTCTATGCTGCTAGGGGGTTATATTAATGGTATAAGAAATATATTAATTGTTACAGGAGACCCCATACCAAGCGAGCATAGAAGTTCTACTACAGGTGTTTTTGACTACAATTCCATACAACTTATGAACTATATAAAGGAAATGAACCGGGAACATTTTAGGGATGATCCTATTTGTTATGGTGGTTCTCTTAATTATGCCAGAGGGCCAGTTGAAAAAGTAATAGAGAGAATGGAGAAGAAAATAGAAGCAGGTGCTAAATATTTTTTAACCCAACCAGTATACTCGGAGGAAGATATTAAAAGACTTGCAATAATAAAAAGTAAGGTAGACACGAAAATACTATGTGGGATTATGCCATTGGTTAGTTACCGAAATGCTAATTTTATCAAGAATGAAATAACTGGTATTTTTGTCCCTGACCATATAGTAAACAGATACAAACCAGAAATGACCAAAGAAGAGGCGGAATGGGTTGCTGCTGAAATAGCAAGTGAAATTATTGAAAAACTGAAGGATTTCGCGGATGGTTACTATTTTATGCTGCCTTTTAACAGAGTTAGCCTTATGGACAAAATAAGGATACAATAGATTATCACCCCAAAACATAGAGGATTTAGCTGTAATTCTAACATATGAGGTAGGTAGACCATGAAACATATTGATAAGAAAGATTTAATTGTTAGAGAATCCTTTTCTATGGCTTATAAGGGTGGAGAAATATGGTTTGAGCAATTAGATGCATTATCTGTTCATACGGACATAGTGATGGAGAAGTTCAGTCGGGATTTACTTTTTATGAAAAGACCGTCCCTCACAGGATTAATTGCTGTTAATATAAATGAGACACTAATTAATGAGGATATGGCAGAAATAATAATAAGGGAATTTATCCATATTACCAAAATACGTAAAATTGTATTTGTAGGTGCGGCGAAAGAAACTAAGAAATTCATGAAGCATATTTTAAAAAGGGAAATCATAAATATTAAATTTATTTATACTTTCATAGATGATTATGAAAAAGCAAAGGAATGGTTGGTTTCAAAATAATTGAAAACTAATAGAGGTTCTTAAGCAGATAGGAGTTAACGGTGACTAAAAGTGAATTTAGAGAGTTAGTGAATAAAAAAATAGTTCTTTTAGATGGTGCAACTGGCAGTAATATGCAAAAATGTGGAATGCCCACTGGTGTCTGTCCCGAAAAGTGGATACTTGACAATCCAAGAGCTTTTATTGAATTACAAAAAGGTTATATAAAGTCTGGGTCTGATATTTTATATGCACCAACATTTACCTGCAGCAGGATAAAACTGGAAGAGTATGGTCTTGAGAAAGACATAGAGGCTATGAATATGGGATTAGTCCAATTGTCTAAGAAAGCCATAGAAGAATCTTTGGTCTTTGACAGAAAGATATTCATAGCTGGTGATTTAACGCTGACTGGACAGCAACTTTTTCCTCTTGGCACTCTAAAGTTTGATGATCTAGTAGAAATATATAAAGAGCAGATTAACTATATACAAAAAGCTGGTGTAGATTTATTTGTTATAGAAACTATGATGAGCCTGTCAGAATGCAGAGCTGCTCTTCTTGCTGTAAAAGAAACAACAGATCTTCCGGTAATGGTAACATTAACATTTAATGAGAATAATAAAACGCTTTAT
>DALYNO010000504.1:0-3031 GCA_031975295.1 Anaerocolumna sp.
ATCTGCAGCTAATAATCCTGTTGATACTGTTTTATATTCTACCATTCCAATTGCGTTACTCATAAGTTACATCCTCTCTAACTATCCTGAACTTTTATGTATTTCTAGTTGTTCTTATTTTTATAAAATTATCATTCACTTCTATTACTTCACCAGTAATGGAGGCATGAACAGGTAATGACAACTTATCACCATCGCTTATGGCAATCTCTTGACCTTTCATAACAATGTCATGCACTTTTACTGTACAGACTGCCTTAGCTCCTATATGTTGGCTTAAATTAATTTTTACCTGACCGGGTTGAACAGCTTCTTCCGTAAGCGTGGCATCTACATCATACGCTTTAAGACCTAACCTCATAGTTAATCGCTCCATAGGAACTTTCCTATATTCTCTCAGGGAATGATTTTCTCCAGCAGGAATGCCTTTAGGCACATTTATTCCATTTTTTCTCAGTCCTGCTTTATATTGTCCAATGAGCTTTCTTGGAGCTAAGCCTTGAGGACAGGCATATAATTCACATACACCACAGGAAACACAAAACAAGGTTTGTAAAAAAGGTTCTAAATCCTGTGTGGTTCCGCTTGTAGCGGCTCTCATAAACAGATGAGGAGTAATGGGACTGCCCAGTAAATTTCTAGGGCAGAGGTCCGTACACATTTCACATTGACAACATACTGACATGGCTCGTTTTAAATCTATAGAAGTATTTGAATTGATTTTCTTAATAAGACTATGATCCTCTGGTAATACGAGAATAGCATTTGTAGTTTTAGTAACCGTATCAAATGCATTAACAATACTACCTGTCATAGGTCCGCCCATAAAATAAACAGGCTTTTTAATTATAGGTCCGCCAGCTAAGTTTACAACCTCTTCCACTTTCATACCAATTGGAATTTTAAAGGTAGAAGGATTCGCTACTTCTCCAGCTACCGTAAGATACTTAGAGGTAACAGGTTCCTCTTTTTCTATAGCATTATATATATTTAACACAGTTTCAACATTGAAAACTGCTACACCGATTTCTATAGGAATACTGCCAGGAGGTACTTTTTTACCCAGGGTTCCATAAATGAGTACAACTTCGTCACCCATAGGATATACTTCTGGTAGTAATTTAAGCGTAATCTCCGGAAAGGAATCCAGATTAGCTCTTACACTTTCAATTGTATTTGCATAAGCCTTCTTCACAGCGATAATAATCTGTTCCGAGCCCATAACCCTTGCTAGTGTTTTTAATGTATGCATAATTTCATATGCATATTTTTGCAGTAATTGTCTATGCACTTTTAATAAAGGCTCACATTCTGCACAGTTAAGTATAATTGTTTTTGCTCTATTATCTAATTTACCATAAGTAGGAAATCCGGCACCACCAGCACCGGCAACTCCATTTGCTTTAACGACTCTTACCAGTTCTTTCATATCCATTTACATTATCATGCCTTTCAGACACCTACATACTTCTAACGAATACATCAGCATGTGCAGGTACAAATTTTACTATTCAAGTCCTATTCCGTCATCTACAATTCCTACAATTGCAGCATCAATGGGAGATTCTTTTTGATTACAGCCTATACGAGCTGCACTTCCTGTAGCCACAAGTACCAATTCTCCAATACCTGCTCCAACATTATCTATGGCTACAATTCTCTCTCCACCTAATTTCATATTCTTTAGAGGTTCTACAATAAGGAACTTGCTTCCAACTAGGTTTTCATTTTTTCTAGTTGCTATTACTGAGCCGACTACTTTACCTACAATCATCTCTCCACCTACTTATCTACAGGATTTAACAAATCTAATTTGTTTTGCACATTTATTATTCTATGGGGCTGTTGCAAAATAAAGTTGTAAAGACAAATCCCTTATATGAATAAGTTACTTTTCTTGAAACTTTATTTTGCAACAGTCCCGTTTGTTCTATTTGATTATAACAGCAGTAGTTCCAGTACTAATTTTAGCTGCATTTGCTTCATCAGTATCTATGTGCATTTCTAACGTAAAACTTTCATCCACACGGATGGATACATGATTAAATGTAGTGCCTCTTTCATTTTCAACTTTTATAGAAACAACATCTCCATTTTTCACTCCAGCTGCAAGAGCATCTGCAGGTGACATATGAATATGTCTTTTGGCAATTATACAGCCTTCGTTTAAATAAATTACACCTTTGGGTCCAACTATGGCAATGGGGGATGAGCCTTTGATATCGCCAGATTCTCTAATTGGAGCTTTTACACCCAATTTGATTGCATCAGTTGCTGATATCTCAACTTGAGAAGCTTTACGAACAGGTCCTAATATTCTAACATTTTCCAAGGCCCTAAGTTTTAAACCAACAATGGTTACAAGTTCGTTAGAGGCATATTGACCACCCATTAATTCCTTCTTTTTCGTCAATTGATATCCAGTACCAAAAAGTGTTTCAACATCTTGCTGGGTTAAGTGAACATGTCTTGCGGAGACACCAATCGGTACCACGAATCCGTTTTCTTCTTTTTCTTTATTCATAGCTTCCATTACTAATTTCGTAATTTGTTCAATTGTCTTTTCTTTTAAGATATCTTCCAAGAAATTCACCTGCTCTTTTTTAGTATTTGTTACAAAGCCAGTTACCTGTTTCATAAGAATATCAAAAGTCTGGTTACAATTTAAAAGGAATTGTAAAAAGACTTTTGACAACCTAACTCAAATTCGTTCCCTATAAAATCAGCTAATGATTATTTTAATAAAGGAAGAATTTTTTCTACATCAGTGTGTGGTCTAGGAATTACATGCGTAGCCACTAATTCACCTAATTTAGAAGCGCTGTTAGCTCCGGATTCCACTGCTGCTTTAACTGCACCTACATCTCCTCTTACCATAACACTTACAAGACCAGAACCGATTTTTTCAGTTCCTACTAAAGTTACGTTTGCTGCTTTTAACATTGCATCTGCTGCTTCAATTGCTGCTACTAATCCTCTAGTTTCAACCATTCCTAATGCTTCTTGTGCCATTCTTTTTTCCTCCTTGATA
>DALYNO010000505.1:0-3021 GCA_031975295.1 Anaerocolumna sp.
AGAATTATGGGATAAGCACTATGATGTTAATTTTGCAAAAGAATTGATTCATGATGAAGCTTTCTGGAGCTTTTCCGATAAACCAGATGCTACAAGAAATCTTTCTGGCTTGGTTATAAACAGAATTAAAGACTTATTACCTGGCTTCATTGGTGGTTCTGCAGATTTAGCACCTTCTACTAAAACATATATGAAGGATGAAGGTGATTTCTCTAGAGAAAATTATGCAGGAAGAAATCTTCATTTTGGTGTTAGAGAATTAGCGATGGCAGGCATTGGTAATGGACTTGCCCTACATGGCGGAGTAACTGCATATGTATCTACTTTCTTTGTATTTAGTGATTATGTAAAACCTATGGCTAGACTTTCTTCCATTATGGGATTACCTTTAACATATGTATTAACCCATGATAGTATTGGCGTTGGTGAAGATGGACCTACTCATGAACCGATTGAACAATTAGCTATGTTACGTGCTATGCCTAACTTTACAGTGTTTAGACCAGCTGATGCAACAGAAACAATTGCTGGATGGTATTATGCAATTACATCCTCTAATACACCTACAGCTCTTGTGCTTACTAGACAGAACCTGCCTCAATACCCTGGTTCCAGCAAAGAAGCTCTTAAAGGTGGATATGTAATAGCACCATCTACAAAAGAAGTTCCAGATGCAATTATTATGGCTAGTGGTTCTGAAGTAGAAATAGCTGTGAAAGCACAAGAAGAGTTAAAGAAAGAAAATGTAGATGTTAGAGTTGTAAGTTTCCCTTCCTTTGAACTTTTTGAAAGTCAATCCGACGAGTATAAAGAGACTATCTTACCGAAAGCAGTTAGAGCAAGAGTTGCGGTTGAAGCAGCTGCAGAATTTGGCTGGGGTAAATATGTTGGTTTAGATGGTACTTATGTGACAATGAAAGGTTTTGGTGCCAGTGCACCAGCTGCTGAATTATTTAAGAAATTTGGCTTTACAACCGAAAACGTAGTTGCTGCGGTTAAATCTGTATTATGATCAATTGCTAGCATAAATTATATATTAGTACAAACAAATAAATGTATAACATACAAATAAGTATAAAGTCTAAATAAGTATTAAATTCAAATAAGTAATAAATACAAATAAGTAATAAATACAAATAAGTAATAAATAAAAATAAGTAATAAATTTAAATAAGTATGAAATTCAAATATGTTTAAATTCAAATAAGTATTTGATTTAGATTATACTATAAGTATTATAACAGGGATCCTTTAGAAGTGGCAGTGTGTTAAACTGTCACCTCTATGGGTTCTTTTTTATTGTATAGGAATATTATCGAAATTTTCTATACAATAAGAAGCCCTACCGGGCGGAATGGACATGGTCCGCCTATGGAAGAATTTCACTTGGGTGGCACGTCTGCGGAAAAATGGGCTTTGCTCATTCTTTATTCATAACAGGCATCATTCTAGTAAGAAAATATTCCGTGTTTAAACAAAGGCTTTAGCAGTTGATATATACATATAATGGAGATGTTATTCTAATTAAACTTTAATATATAAGGATTGAAAAATATGTAAATAACCGATAAAATAAAAGAAGTGGTTATTATATATGCGGGAGGATTTACAATGTCAAAGATATTGATTGTAGAAGATGAAAGTAAGATTGCAAGATTTGTAGAATTAGAATTAAAGTATGAAGGATATGAAATAGAAATTGCAGCAGACGGTAGAACAGGACTTGAAAAAGCTCTACAAAAGAATGTGGATTTAGTACTTTTAGATATTATGTTACCTGGAATAAGTGGAATAGAAGTATGTAGAAGAATTAGAATGGAGTCGAATGTTCCAATTATTATGTTAACAGCCAAAGATGATGTAACAGATAAGGTAGCCGGACTTGATATGGGTGCTGATGACTATATGACAAAGCCCTTTGCAATCGAAGAACTTTTAGCAAGGATACGTGTAGCTCTAAATCGCCATTCAAAATTAGTGCAGCCTAAGTTAGATATGATACAATTTGGTAAATTAAAGCTGAATTTATCAAGTCATAGTGCCCATTATGATGAAGATGAACTTGTGCTTACCAAAAAGGAATTTGAGCTTTTGGAGTATTTACTCAAGAACAAAAACATAGCCATAACAAGAGAACAATTATTAAATAACGTGTGGGATTACGAATATTTAGGGGATACTAATGTAGTAGATGTATATATTAGATATCTTCGTCAAAAAATTGATGATAAATATGGTATCAGGTTAATCAATACAGTAAGAGGGGTAGGTTACATTATTAAGGATGAAGTTTAATCTAAAAGAGACTATACGACAGCTTTTAAAATCAATTGTATTACCAATTAGAAGAAAAAGAGAAAAGTGGATGGGTAACTTTCGATTTTCTATTGCTTTTCGTATTTCTTTGTATTACTTAAAATTACTATTAATCAACGGTGTGTTTTTTATGGTATTATTTTCTATGCTTTATTTCACTTTAGAATACAGTAGTAATAAAGAAAAAGTGAAGGCAATGATAGAAAATTATAGTGGTAAAAATATGCTTCCAATTGGTGAAGGTAATAAAAATCCATTATATGTAAATGGGGTAACAATTAAAATTGTTAATATAAATACCAAACAATTGATTTTCAGCGATTTCGATAGAGATATAACAGAACAAAAGTTATTTATGGATCATGTTTTTTATGAAAAAAATGATAAGATTTTTGACTTTGTAATGATGGATAAATCTGAATTTTCTATAGGAAATGAAATCTATGATATATATATTCAATACAATTTAGTAGATGATTCAAATAAGTTCACTTTTATGCTGATTGGGGTGGGAATTCTATATTTGCTATTAGTTTATGTAATCATCAGGCAAGGAAGAAAAAGTGATTTAAAGCTTTTACAACCAATAACAGAAATGTCCGACATTGCTAATCGACTTACAGTCAACAACCTTGCCAGTCAGCGGCTTAATATAGAAGGCACCAAGAATGAGCTTAAAGATTTAGCTAATGTAATAAATCATAT
>DALYNO010000506.1:0-3014 GCA_031975295.1 Anaerocolumna sp.
TATCTGCAAAGATTAAAAAATGCGGTTAGAAGGAACGATGTTGAGGAAACACAAAAGGTGATACAAGAAATTTGCCATTGCTTACAAACAAGTGGCCAATCTTTATTGACATTTCGTATTCTATGTAATGATATTATTCAAATGATTATAAAGGAATGGAATATGAAAGGAACTAGGTTTGAAAATATATATAGTGTATTTGCTTTGTCACAATGTTTGACCATTCAAAACTTTAATGATATTCTACTTGAAGTGTGTTTTAGCTTGATAGAGAATAACAAACTAGTGGAGCATAAAAATTCAGAGGTAATTTTAAAGGCATGTAACTATATGGAGGATAATTATCATGACTCAGAATTGAATATGAGTTCATTAGCAGATTATTTAAACATTAGTGGAACTACATTAGCTATAGAATTTAAGAACGCAATGGGAACCAGCCCTTCTGATTATTTGGCTATGATTCGTATTGAAAAAGCAAAGATATTGTTGAAAGAGAGCAGTTTACTGGTGAAAGAAGTTAGCACAGCTGTTGGTTATATTGATGATATTGTATTTACACGTCGATTCAAGAAATATGTAGGGAAAACACCAGGACAATTCCGTGTTGAAAATTAATATGTGAATAGAGTAGAAAGGAATTCAAATTATGAACTATACCAATCCAATTATAAAAGGTTTTCACCCAGATCCAAGTATCTGCCTAGTTGGTGACGATTACTACTTAGTAACCAGCTCGTTTGAATATTTTCCGGGAGTTCCTATCTTTCACAGTAAAGATTTGGTGAACTGGACACAAATAGGTTCCTGTGTGAAACGAATGACGGAATTTCCTATGGTAAATGTGAAGGATTCAGGTGGAATATGGGCGCCAACTATTCGCTATCATAACGGCAAGTTTTATGTGACAGCTACACTAGAACATTACGGTAATTTCATTATATCAACAACGGATCCTGCCGGTGATTGGTCCTCACCCGTATGGGTGCCCATAGGTGGTATTGATCCATCTATATTTTTTGAAGACAATAGAGCTTATTATTGTACAAATCAATCCTTACATCCAGGGATTGAAGAAATCATATTAGTAGAAATTGATGTGGAAACAGGTAGATTACTTGGTGAGATGAATACGATTTGGAGTGGAATAGGAGGAGGATTTCTGGAAGCACCTCATATTTATCACGTTGGAGAATGGTATTATTTAATGACAGCCGAAGGCGGAACGAATTTCAATCATATGATAACATTGGCACGAAGCAGGTCAATATGGGGACCCTATGAGAGTTGTCCATGGAATCCCATTCTTACAAATGCTCATGACACTAGTAAAGAGGTACAATGCTCAGGACATGGAGATTTATTCCAAGATCACATGGGGAATTGGTGGATGGTTCATCTGGCAATCCGTCTATCTAGAAGAACCATGAGCAACTTAGGTCGTGAAACATTCTTAACGCCTGTAATGTGGCAGGATGGCTGGATTCAAGTAGGCAATAATCGTAAAGCAACAATAGATTGTAATGGACCTTTGTGGGAAGAACAAAAAGAAATAAGAGAATGGAAGGCAAACTTTTATAAATTAGAATGGGAGCCTGCATGGATTTTTTTACGAAATCCTGTTGAGACATCTTACGAAAGAGGGGAGGGAATATTAAAATTACACCCGTCATCTACTAAGCTAAGTGATGGAAAAAATCCTACATTTGCTGCAATCTGCCAAAGAGATTTTGTATGTGAGTTAGAAGCTGCATATAGCTTTGAACCTTTAGAGGTTGGGGATGAGGCTGGTATTGCAATCATGCTTTCTTCTGAATTTTATTATAGCATAGGAAAGAGAAAAACTTCACAAGGAATTGTGCTAGCAGTAGATAAGTATGCTGAAGATTTACATGAAGAAGCTTATGTAGTACAAATTGGCGAAGGCAAAGTGAATATAAAAGTGAAAGCAAATAAAGAATTCTATGAGTTTTATTATGCTTTAAACAATGAGCCTTACCAGTTAGCCTGTAAGGCATCTACTAGATTTCTCTCCTGTGAAATAGCTGGAAAATGCTTTACTGGTACGGTTATGGGAGTATATGCTGTTGCTTTTCATAGAACAAATGCAATAATGGAAGTAACTAATTTTAAAATAAAATAATATGAGATGAGAAGAAAGAGGCTGCCAAGGGCAGCTTCTTTCATTACAAATTTATTCGGAATCTCTATTACGAGGTTTCACTTTTATATAATTATGCTCCCCATATACTCTTTTGATAAACCGTCCAACATTGCCATTTATAGTAGGAACACTATCTTTTGCCATTTCATAATTAAAATTCTTACTTTTTATCTGCTTCATCTCAATATCTTTTTTACATTGTTTATCCATTCGTTGACTGATAATATTTAAATTACGATCCATAACGGTTTTATTTCCATTATCGTCTACCAAAGTAATGGTTTTTTTGGGTTTGTAACCAGCTCCTATATACTTTAATCCATTGGAATTACAGGCAAGCCTTAAAGCTTCTTCTGTGGAGATATTCCTCTCTTCAAACATATTACCACCTACCTTTATATTGCGGATCTATCATTTGTTTATTAGTAATTATACTTGAATTAAATACACATATCTGTGTTTCAATGTAGTGTAGCGCAAATTTATTAAATCCTGTACCATATTCACATGGAAGATATGGCTGTTCGGGTAAATCAAAAGTTCCTACTAAAACATCAATCGTAAATTTGTTTTTTAGGAAGTCACAAAAGGCACATCTTAACCGTTTGGAATTAAACTCATCTGAGTGTTCTTCTTTTTCCACTACTATCTCTGAGTTGATAACTCTTTCATAAAATTCTTTATACCTATCAGCAAACCAAATATAATGATCTAATTTCCTGAGATCTAGAATTTTTTCTTCTTCTGCAGCCAAGGTGCATTTTATAACACCAGGTACTTTAATATCAGTACCAAATTTATTGGTTGGTTTTTTCGTCCACCACCAAGCTAAAGAAATATCATTATAAAA
>DALYNO010000507.1:0-821 GCA_031975295.1 Anaerocolumna sp.
ATAAATACAATAGGCCTATCCTGATCATTTACTGCCTGAATAACTGCATCAGTAAACTGCTCCCAACCTTTACCCTGATGTGAATTTGCTTGATGTGCCCTAACTGTCAGCACTGTGTTTAACATAAGCACACCTTGTTCAGCCCATTTTACTAAGTATCCATTATTGGGTATCTTACACCCTAAATCATCCTGTAATTCCTTATATATATTAACCAGTGAAGGTGGTATATCCACATCTGGTTTAACAGAAAAACATAGTCCATGGGCCTGACCTACATTATGATAAGGGTCCTGGCCTAAAATTACTACTTTCACCTTACTTAATGGGGTTAGATGAAAAGCACGAAATATGTCTTCTGACTGTGGAAATACTTCATAACCTGTATATTCATTTTTTACAAACTGATAAAGCTCTTTATAATAATCTTTATGAAACTCTTTGCCAATATCTGTTAACCAATCATTTGTTATTGCACTCATTTGTTTCTCCTGTTCTTACATTCTTACACTAATCCCCTGATTTCCAAGGTATTTTTTTAATTCCCTTATTTCTAGTTCTTTATAGTGAAAAAGCGAGGCTGCTAAAACCGCATCAGCACCTGCAATGGTAAAAGCATTATAAAAATCTTCTTTTTTTCCAGCACCACCAGAAGCAATAACTGGAATGGAAACATTACTAGCTATCGCTTTGGTTAATTCTAGATCATAACCATCTTTCGTCCCATCCTTGTCCATACTAGTTAAAAGAATCTCACCTGCACCTAACTTATTGGCCTTTATGGCCCACTCTATGGCATCTAGGCCTACGTCCTGCCTTCC
>DALYNO010000507.1:831-3011 GCA_031975295.1 Anaerocolumna sp.
TCTTAAATACATTCCATCCAGTTCCGTCGGCTCTTTTCTTAGCATCTATCGCAACAACCACACACTGGCTACCAAATTTATCAGCCGCATCTGAGATTAAAGCAGGATTTTGAATTGCGGCAGAATTGACAGCAATTTTGTCAGCACCTTCTCTTAGTATAAGTTTAAAGTCCTCAATGGTCCTGATACCGCCTCCCACAGTAAATGGAATAAAGACCGTCTCTGCAACTTTTCGAACCATATCAAGCTTTATGGTTCTAGCGTCCGAGGATGCCGTAATATCAAGAAATACCAGCTCGTCTGCCCCTGCCTTATCATATGCAGCACCAACTGCCACAGGGTCCCCAGCATCTTTTAAGTTTACAAAATTAATTCCTTTTACTACACGGCCATTATGAACATCCAAACATGGTATAATTCTTTTCGTAAACATAATTACCTCCTATAGTCTAGCAAAATTTTCTAGTATTTTAAGACCTGTAGCTCCACTTTTCTCTGGATGGAACTGACAAGCGAAAATATTACCACTTTCAACTGAAGCATGAATAGAAGTGCCATAATCTGTTGTTGCAGCCACCTCTTTCTCATCTGCAGCTTTTAAATAAAAGGAATGAACAAAATAAACATGGGCGTTATTTTCTATGCCACGAAAAAGTCTGGCATCCTTTCTCATAGTGAGTGAATTCCACCCCATATGTGGGATCTTAAGCCCATTGCAAGCAGGTAACTTTAATATTTTTCCTTTTAATACGCTTAAGCCCTTAACACCTGGTGCTTCTTCGCTTTCTTCAAAAAGAAGTTGAAGACCTAAACAAATGCCTAAAAAAGGTTTGTGTAGGTTAACTACTTCCTTTATTACTGAATCCAGCTGATACTTCTTCAGATTATCCATAGCTTGACCAAAAGCGCCTACACCTGGAAGAATAACTTTATCTGCTCTTAATATTTCATCTCTATTTCTTGAAATAATGGTCTCATGCCCTAGAAAATGTAATGCCTTTTCAACACTTTTTAAATTACCAGCATCATAATCCAAAATAGCAATCATATATACTCCTTACTGTGATATATCAGTAGTTAACACTCCATCAGATTCTTCATAAACTTACCCTAAATCTAATCTCACTTTCACATTTTATCACATTACAGTTTTAAATAGTACTACAGTACTTATTTTATTACAGTGTATATCTAAAAACAAGACTAATCTAAAAATTTAATTAGGCTCTTTCTAAATAATTAAAAAAGACTGTTCAAAATAAGTTATATATTACACTACTTTATTTTGAACAGCCTACTTCTATAGTTTATTCACTGGCAACCTTATCCACATTTTCTAAAGCAGTACTAATGACATCTACGCTGTACTGGGTTTGGTCTTCAATTGTATTTAACTTTTTAGCTTCTTTAGCAGTTACCCCAAATGTTGTTGCCAACTCCTCCAATATAGATGCTTTTAAGGAATCAAGATTCTTTTTTATGCCCAATTCTTTCGCATCATCAAGATATTTGTCATAACGCTCCAAACCTTTTAGTAAGGAATCCAATGCTTCCGGATATTTTTTCATGGACATATAATTGTGATAGGAATTTACTTCTTTGTTAATATACATAACGGTCATTATCTTGTCATATGTTTCTTGATCCTGCTTTCTAACATCAAGTCCACATATCTCATAGTAAGCTTCTGTATAACGTCCTCTATCAAAATTAGTTCTTGCATTCTTCATATTAAGATTATAAGAATAAGCATTTGTACCTAATATAACAAAGCCGCTACATAATATAACAAATGTACATGCAAAAATAATAACTAACTTACTAACTTTGTATTCTTCAATATCATCTGCTATTTCGTTTACTATATCTATTGCCTTTTTTGTGGATTTCACTTTAGGCTCTGGCTTTTTCTTAATCTTTTTTTTCTTTTCAGCTTTTTTCTTTTCAGCTTTTTTATTTTCAGACTTTTTCTTAACTTTTTTAACTTGTGGTTCATTTGACTTTTCTGAATCTAATGTTTCTTCTTCATATGCATTTAGAGTGCCTGAAGTAGCTTTTGCGGTCTTCTTATTTTTAGCCTTGCTCTTTTTCACTTCCGCATTTTTTTCTTGCTTTACTTTGGATTTGGCTTCAATTTTATCTTTATTTTTTGACTCTGCGCTATTAATACCTTTTTTCTT
>DALYNO010000508.1:0-2998 GCA_031975295.1 Anaerocolumna sp.
GTCTGGTGATTAGGTACAGCAGAAACATGGGCTGTCATTGCACTAACTGGATAAACAAGACTTGTTCCGTATTGAATCTTTAATCTTTCTACACCATCTGTATCATCACTTGTCCAGTTCTGCGGCATGTAATATAAGATACCCGGATCAAAACGACCGCCACCACCAGAACAGCTTTCAAATAATACATCAGAGAATTGATTGGTAATTTCCTCCATTACTCTATATACACCAAGCATATAGCGGTGCGCTGTTTCCATTTGTCTGTTCACTGGTAATAAGTCAGAGCCTGCTTCTGACATATTTCGATTCATATCCCATTTTACATAGGAAATGTTCGCACTGGATAATACATCTGAAAGCATTTTTATAATGGCATCTTGTACATCTCTTCTGGAATAATCAAGAATTAACTGATTCCGGCCAAGACTTCTATGCCTGTCTTTTACATGAATACACCAATCTGGATGCTCACGGTATAATTCACTATCCGGTGATACCATTTCTGGCTCAAACCATAAACCAAATCCCATGCCATAATCATGAATATCTTTTGCTAAGGAATGAAGACCCTCAGGTAATTTTTCTTTATTAACATACCAATCACCTAAACTGCTATTATCAGAATTTCTTTTTCCAAACCAACCATCATCTAATACCAGAAGTTCGATACCAAGTTTTGAGGCTTCTTTTGCTATTGCCTTAAGCTTGTCTGCATTGAAATCAAAATAAGTAGCCTCCCAGTTATTAATGAGAACCGGTCTTGCCTTATCTTTAAATTTACCTCTTGCCAAACGGCTTCTGTACAGACGATGATAAGTTCTAGACATTTCACCAATGCCCTTAGCAGAATAAACCATAACAACCTCAGGCGTTTGAAAATTCTCTCCAGCTTCTAATAACCACTGAAAATCAAATGGATTTATTCCCATAACAACTCTGGCTGTACTGTACTGATCTACTTCCACACTTGCTAAGAAGTTACCGCTGTAGACTAAACTAAAACCATATGCTTGCCCACTGTTTTCCGTAGTGTTTTTATCCACTAAGGCTATAAAAGGATTCTCTGAATGTCCACTGGCTCCTCTTCTGCTTTCAATAGACTGGGTTCCATGTGCTAAACCTCTTCTTATTACATGTCTTTCTCTTGCCCAGCTTCCGGATAAGGTGATTAAATCAAAGTCATGGTGGTCGAAATCCATTCCCATGCTAAGCGCTCTTAAAATTTTAAGGGTGGTAGTGCCTTCATTTATCATTTGTACAGATCGAATAACTGTATCAAAACCTTTTATAATTGAATAGTTCAGAATAACCTTTAAACCAATCAGCTTATCAACTAATGTAATACGTAATGTCTGACCTTCCTGGTTCTCTAATACATACACCCCTGGTAATCCTTCTAATTTAGGTTTACCAATTACAATTTCATAAGAATCGTAACTTAAATCTGTAATTCTTGCCCCAGCTTCTGTCTGAATTAAATATGCAGGCACACGAAGGTCTGTATGTCCATAGCCTGGGTATTCGCTTGGGCAGGTATCTAAGGAAAAAGAAGTATCTTCATCTACATTTGCATTAAAGGATGCTCTTCCGGTTAAATTAACTATTTTATCAACAACAGGATTATGAATGGTATCTCCCCAATATACGTGGGAAAGATACTTGTCTTTTAATATTTTCATAATATAAGTTGAATTGTCTGTTTGCAAAATAAAGCTTTTCTGGCTTTCATCAAAAATTATGCTCATATATAACTCCAATCTAAAATTTTGTAATTATTTTAGCTTATAATCAACCTTACTACAATGTGTTTTTCTCTATTTCATATGGAGATTCATCTTTAATTTTGATATCAATTAATTCTTTTTTTGTTTAAGGTGTAACAAAATTTGAGTGCTTTAACACATGGCACTTTAAACTCATTTCTTGAATTGACTCTTTTGCATGACTGCATTAAGTCTTTCTAAATTACCGTTTGCAATAAGTTCCTCAGGAAAATCGATTTCCGCAAGCATAGATAAAGCTCTTGGAAATTTGCCTACATAATAGGAACAGTGAGCATCACTACCGACTGCAATATTGACGTTAAGTTCTGCACATCTAACAGCTATTTGTCTACAAACCTTATGAACTTCCTCAGAGGAATCATAGGAATGTTCATTGATTTCAATGATTTTACCAAACTCTTTGGCTGTACGTAGCACTGTATCTATGTCAAAAGAAACACCTGATCGCCCTGGATGTCCTATGATGAATACATTGGAATTCTCTAATACCTTGCAATACATTTTTGTATTTTGAAGCTTATCTTGACTCCAGCTGCCCGGCGCTCGATGTATGCTTGCAATAACAATGTCACAGCCTGACAATATTTTTTGGTCCAGGGTATGATACTTATTGTCCTGTATTTCTATATCATGTCCATATAGATTACCTTTCTCATCCGTTATATCCACTTCCACACCACATAGTAGTTTAACCCCACACCATTCCTTGGGCAAAGCATGGGTATTGATAAAATGGCCTAACTTCCTTACAACAAAATCTTTATCCTTTAAATCTATGTCTATAAATCTACCACCTAAATGGTCTGTTACAGCTATGGCTTCCAGCTTCTCTCTTTTTGCTTCTCTTATATTTTCTTCTATGGTGCCATACCCATGCCCTGAAAATATAGTATGGGTGTGTAAGTCTGTTTTTATTTCGTATGTCATATTTGTTTACTCCTTACTGTTATAAACTGTTTATGCAATTGCCAAACTCATAAACTTATTTCATTTATCCTGCTAATGATACAGTTTTATGGCGGAATCTCGCCCGTAGGGTGACAAAAGCCAGAAAATTCGTATCATTTGTATGATAAATTCTAGAAACCTGATTGCTTCGCCATTGCCTAATAAACTGTTGCACAATGGAATGTATAACTTTTTAATATTCGGTTAAATTATGATGCCAGGGTCAAAAGGTAATTTGCCCCCTGATACTTACGGATTGTTAC
>DALYNO010000509.1:0-2987 GCA_031975295.1 Anaerocolumna sp.
CGGAGCAAGCTTTATTTCATGTTTTAGTTTAAACTTTTTATATTCTTTTTCTCTTTTCATAAGCCTCCTCCTAAAATTCTAAATTATCATCTTTTATTAATTTATTACATAAGGTAAAGATAAGAACGACACATAAACTAAGAATAATGCCAACAGCCGCTCCCATGCCTGCATTGTGTTCTGTTACACTATTTCCTGCACCAAAAACCTGCATATACATATAAACCATAGGTGTAATGGTTTTTGTATCTGCCGTTACAGTTGAAAATAATTGTGACCATACAAAGAATCCGACAGAGGATACACTCCACATGGTAATATTGGTTTTAAATACGCTTTTAATGAGTGGTAAGGTTATATGCAGAAATTGTTTCACTTTACCTGCTCCATCCAGTGTAGCTGCTTCGTAATATTCTCCGCTGATACGTTCAATGCCACTGGTAAAGATCAACATATGATATCCCACCATACCAAAACAATAAGCAATTAATAGTGCCCAGAATTTATGTTCATTATCGGTCCACTGGATGGCAGCTAACTTATCTAAATGGAGTGCTTCAAATAATGCTTTAAACAAGCCAAATCTGGGACTGTAAACATATTGCAGCCACATTGTTGCCAGAGCTACTGCACTGACCACATTTGGCATATAAATAGCTGCTCTAAAAAAACTTTTAAAACGAATCCCACTGGTTAAAATAACTGCAAATAAAAGTGCCAGGGCCATTACTGCTAACCCACCTATAAACCATATACGGAAAATATTCCATAATGAGGTAATAAAAAGACTTGTATGCAATAACTTATTAAAATTACCAAATCCCACAAAGGACCATTTAGAAACGGTATCTGTTACCCCTTCTATTTTAAAGAAACTCATGAGTATAGTTCTGCATATAGGATATAGATATATAAGTATAAAAAATATGAGTGCAGGTAATAAAAAGCATACAATCATAGTTTTATTTTTCTTCAAACTCATTACCTCCTTGTAAATTTAAATAAAAATATGGCGACCAAGTATTAGTCGCCATATGTATTTTATTTGCTGGCAGCTTCCATATTGTCAACAAATTGCTGTGCTGTAATTGATCCTCCACATAATTTCAAGAAATTCTCCTTAATAACTGGTGTCATATCTGGATTTTGTTCAGCGCCAGCCGCCCAGGTATATCTGGTTGTTGTAGCATCCAGTACTGGTTTTACAGCTGCTAACATCTCTGGCCATTCTGTATTGGTACTATCTGCTGGTATCCCTACAGACTCCACAGATAATTTCTTGTCAAATTCACCTTTTGTTATGTATGTGATTAAATCAAATGCCTCTTTCGCAACTTTAGAATCTTTATTGATTGCTAGTACTTGAGAGCTAAAGTTTGAAGCTTCTATACCAGTTATCCCGCCATCTACTGCTGGATAACTAAAGCATCCCCATTTAAAATCAGGACCTGTCATATCTTTAACTTCATTTGGTAACCAGGAACCATTCAGATACATGGCTACTTCGCCCAGGGCTAATTCTACATTTTGACCATTTGGCCATACGTTGGATTCAATATATTCAGACATATAACCCTTCTTGGCTAATTCTTCATAAGCCTGTGCAACTTTTAAAACTGCTGGTTCCTCTGCCCAAAGTCCATCCATTACCACTTTTTCAACATTATCGTTACCAATCAATCTTGCCAGATGGTATCCGAAATTAGCATTGATATAAGCATCATCACTGGTTAGTGGAACTATGCCAGCTGCTTTTAATTTATCACACACACTTAAAAACTCATCCCAGGTTTTAGGTGTGTCTGTGATTCCAGCCTTATCAAATAAACTCTGATTATAGAAAAAAGCAAATATATTAGGTTGATAAGGAATAGATTTTAATGTACCACCAGCTGTGGCTCTACATGCAGCCATAAGTCCAGCATTTGCAGTAGCTTCAAAATCGGACTCTTTTGCTAAAGTTTCTAAGTCTAATAAATAACTGCCCCAAGTTGCATTGACACGATCAATATCTTCATCGAATAAATCAATTCCTGTACCAGCATCTAATGCAGGCTGAAGGCCTTCACGTATTCCTGTACGACCCTTAAATTGAAGGTCCACCTTATTACCAGTGGCATTCATATAAGCATTTACAGCCTCCAAAATCACCTTACCCTGTGGTTCAGTAGCTTCCCACATTGACCAATATACAATGGTCTTACTCTCAGCTGTGGAAGTTTTGTCTGTCTCTTGTTCTACTTTTGTTGAATCTGAATTCGTTTTGGTTGTATTATTATCCTTTGTTTCATTTGAACTGCAGCCTGTTAGCATGGATATTACCAATGCTGTACTTAACAACAAACTCAATACCTTCTTTTTCATAACTGCTTCCTCCTGTTTAAAATATCAAAACCCGTTTCCCTTACCCTTTAATTTATTGCTATAAATTGTAATTAAATTATATTATGGGATTAGATTTTAATCTTTATCTAATTGTTGAGTAAATTTGTATTATCAGCAGAAATTTATTGCTTTATTCATAAAAACATTTTAAAATATACTTATTCTATTATATAATATTACTAACTTTTGGAGTATTTTGTAACACATATTTAGACAAGAAGGAGATTCAATATGTCTTATGAGAGTATTCAATTAGAACAACCTATTGTAATTAACAAGATTGTCACAATACATTATTTTGAATATATGAGTGACTTTAAATATCCCGGTGAATCTCATGATTTTTGGGAAATTCTATGTGTGGACAAGGGAGAGTTAGAAGTTGGTGCTGATAACAATCAGTTTACCTTAAAGAAGGATCAAATAATTTTTCACAAGCCAAATGAATTTCATAATTTAAAAGCCAATGGAATCATTGCGCCAAATCTTTTCGTCATATCTTTTCTTTGTCATTCTAAGTACATGCAATTTTTCGAAAATAAGATTTTATATATTAGTGAGACTGAACGAAATCTCATTGCTCAGATCATTATAGAAGCTAA
>DALYNO010000510.1:0-2985 GCA_031975295.1 Anaerocolumna sp.
GTCCAAAACCTAATAATCAAATGCTAGATTTAACAAATAAATTCAAAACCTTATAATCAAAAGCTAGATTAAATACTACCTGGCCAATCTCTCTAAATCTTCAAAGAAGGCAGGATAGGAGATATCTACACAATTTTTACCTTGAATAGTTACTTCACCCTCACTTAGTAAGGCTGCAATTGCAAAAGACATGGCAATTCTATGATCAGCTTTGCTATCAATGACAGCGCCCTTTAAAGGTTTCCCGCCCTGTATAATCATACCATCGTCTGTAGCAATAATATCAGCACCCATTTTTGCTAGATTATGAACCATAACATCTATTCTGTTGGACTCTTTGACTTTAAGTTCTGAAGCATCTGCAATAACTGTCGTTCCTTTTGCAAAACAAGCCATAACAGCTATAATAGGTAACTCATCTATTAGTGTTGGAATTAATCCACCATTTATTACAGTACCTTTAAGGGCAGAGGACTTAACGATAATGTCAGCAACCGCTTCTGTATCAGCATTTCTAACATTGGTAATATCTATGTTAGCACCCATAAGTTTAGCAACAGTTAAAATACCATCCCTGGTTGGGTTTATACCAACATTTTTCAGTAGTATTTCAGAGCCTGGAACAATAAGTCCAGCTGCAATAAAATAAGCAGCCGAGGAGATATCACCAGGAACTACAACGTCAGTGCCAAGAAGCTTTGGTTCAGGCTCAATGGTAGCAGTGGTATCTACTGAATGAATGACAGCACCATAGTTTCTTAACATAATTTCTGTATGATTTCTTGATACAAAAGGTTCAGTAACAGAAGTCTGTCCATCTGCATATAAACCTGCAAGTAAAATAGCTGATTTTACCTGTGCTGAAGCTACAGCGGAATTATAATGTATGGCCTTTAAATCCTTACTTCCTTCAATCTTCAAAGGAGCTAATCCATTCTCTGTAAGACTTTTTATATTCGCGCCCATTTGTGTTAATGGAGATATAACACGATTCATAGGACGTTTTCTGATAGAGTCATCTCCAGTAATTTCACTAGTAAATCCTTGACCACATAAGATACCTGACATTAATCTTACAGTTGTTCCACTATTACCTGCATCCAGCATATAATTTGGTTTGCGTAATCCATGAAGACCATTGCCTTTAATAATAACAGTATTATCCAGGGTATTATTATGAATATCAACCCCCATTTGTCGAAAGCAGCTAATTGTAGACAGGCAGTCGGCACCTTGCAGAAAATGAGAAATTCTTGTTGTACCTAGTGCCAATGAGCCAAACATAACAGCTCTGTGGGATATGGATTTGTCTCCTGGAACTATGATTTCACCTTTTAAAGCCTTTGTTTTCATTACACTCATTTAGGAAACCTCGCTGAATTTGATTTAGTCTTTAACGTTCGTATACAATATAACGATACTTCTTGAGAATATTTGAAGCATTTGTCTGAGCTTCTTCATTGTAAAATTCAATTCTAAGTACGCCTTGCTCAAACTCTCTATTATGAATAATACCAATGTTTTTAATACTGATTAAATTAGTCGCAAGTAAAGTAGCTATTGTAGCAATGGCACCTGTTTCATCTATAATATCTAAATAAATTTCATAGATATTTTTAATAAAACCATTTGCGGAAACTGGTATGGAATCTCTATATTCACTTGCAGTATCAAAGAAACTATATATAGAATCTTCATCTAAATTTTCTAAGGAATGATCAATGTCTTCCAAAGAACTAATATACTTTTTCAAAAATTGTCTAATACTGGTTGTATTAGTCAAACATATATTTTGCCACATGGTAGCAGAAGAAGAGGCGATTCGAGTAATGTCCTTAAAACCACCTGCTGCCAGGGAACGCATTTTATGATTCACATCATCACTGTTTTTTACCATATTAACAAGAGCTGATGCAATAATATGAGGAACATGGCTAATTGCAGCAGTGATATCATCATGTTCACTATAATCTAAAATCAAAGGAATTGATCCTAAATCTTTTACTAAACCAAACATATAAGACAAATCTTTATCAGAAGTTTCATCTGTAGGTGTTAGTATATAATAAGCATTTTCAAGTAACATACTACTAGAGTTCCTGTATCCAGTCTTTTCAGAACCAGTCATAGGATGCCCCCCGATAAATTGCTGATTGAGTCCAAGTGAATGGGCTGCTTCATGTATATTAGATTTTACACTACCAACATCAGTGATTAAGCAATCTGGCATTACAATATCCTTTAGGGCAGATAAATATGTAATATTTGAGAGTACAGGACCGCATAAAAAGATGAGGTTACAGCAGGCAAAATCACGTTTTAAATCTTTTGTAACAAAATCTAAAACATTGTCGTGAAGAGCTTCCTCTAAACTACTACTTATAGAATCTATTTTATAGTTATAGGCTATAAGCTTGTTTTTGGGATTTAGTTCCTTAAGCCTCCGGGCTATGGACCCACCTATTAATCCAAAACCTATAAAACCTACAATTGTTTCATTCATTTATATAACCATGCCTTTCCAACACCAGTTACCTTGCCTGTTGATACAAAGTAGCGTGTAATACTAGAATTTTTTACCCATTAAGTTTGCTAGAGGCCTTAGTTCCCTGCATAGTTCTTCGAATTGTGGAAATGTTAATGACTGGGGACCATCTGAAAGAGCAATAGCTGGATTCGGGTGTGTCTCAATCATTAAACCATCTGCACCAGCGGCTACAGCACTCATAGCCAGGGGCTTCACATATTTTCTTACACCAGTTGCATGGCTTGGATCAACAATGATTGGTAAATGGCTTTTAGATTTAATAACAGGAACCGCACTAATATCAAGTGTATTTCTAGTTGCTGTTTCAAAGGTTCTAATGCCTCTTTCACATAATACAACATTTGGGTTACCTTCTGCTATAATATACTCTGCAGCATTTAACCACTCATCGATAGTTGCACTTAATCCTCGTTTTAGTAATACAGGTAAACCAGTTT
>DALYNO010000511.1:0-2979 GCA_031975295.1 Anaerocolumna sp.
CATCTCTCCTTTATGGTTAATGTGTATAAAATATAACATAAAATCATGCTGCTGTTGTAATATATATATATATTATATAGCAATATTTATAAAATAAAAAGCAATATATTCATTGTTTATAAAAATAATAACAGTATACTATAACTATAAATAAAAGGAGGAAGTTGTATGAAAAAAATTATTAATATTGTATTAATTCTTACATTGGCTATTGGTATTTTTGCAGCATGTGCTAAAAAAGATACAACCAATGAAGCTACACCTGATGAAGCTACACCTGATGTAACACAAGAAGCAGAGCAGGATAAAGTCACAATTAATGAAAACTTGCAAGAGGCTGCGATTAAAGTAGCTGCTATTGAGACAGCTTATGGTTCTGAAATGTGGACGAAAGTGTGCGATGCATTTACGAAAAAAACTGGTATTAAAGTGGAACTTACAACAAATAAAATATTAGAAGATGTAATTGGTGCGCAAATGAAAGCTGGTGATTACCCAGATGTTATACATTTAGCAACAGGTCGTCCGGCAGCTTTAACCGAAACACTCATAAAAGAAAATGCGCTGGAAGATATAACAGACGTATTAAGCATGACAGTTCCAGGTGAAGATAAAAAGGTTAGCGAAAAAATCTCTGGTGGATTTACTGAATCCACATTAACGAATCCATATCATGATGGCAAGACATATTTGGCACCTATGTTCTACAGCCCATGCGGTCTGTTCTTCAATCAAGGTTTATTTAATGAAAAGGGTTGGAGCGTTCCAACAACTTGGGAGGAAATGTGGACATTGGGAGATATGGCAAAGGCAGAAGGAATTGCATTATTTGCATACCCAACCGCAGGATATTTTGACGCATTCTTCTATGCACTTCTTTATGAAGTAGGTGGTGCTGATTTCTTCCAGAAAGCTACTACTTATTCCGAGGGCATCTGGGATACACCAGAGGCACAAGAGGCCTTTCATATTGTTGAAAAGTTAGCTACTTACACAGAAAAATCAGTTCCTTCTAATGCAAATAATGATAATTTTACAAAGAATCAACAGTTAATACTTGATAATAAAGCTCTATTTATGCCAAACGGTACCTGGGTAATAGGGGAAATGGCAGAGGCTCCTCGTGCTGATGGATTTCAATGGGGATTCACTGCACTTCCAGCTGTAGCAAAGGGTGAAGATGCTTATTCTTATACTTGGTTTGAACAAGCATGGATTCCGGCAGCAGCAGAACATAAAGATGGAGCGAAACAATTTATAGCTTATTTGTATTCTGATGAAGCAGCGGAAATATTTGCAGAATCAGGAGCAATTCAACCAATAACTGGATTTGCTAGCAAATTAGAAGGGGATAACAAACTGTTCTACAGTATTTATGATAATGGTGCAAAAGCTGCATTAGGTAGTTTTGCAACGACAGATCCTGTGGAAGGCGTAAACTTCGCTGATACTATTTTTGGTACAGTTAATTCTTTAGTAAGTGGGGATAAGACCAAAGAACAGTGGATTGATGCAGTTAAACACGACAGTGATTTACTCCGTGCCGCATTAAAGTAGAAGAGGGTAATTGTTGAAACAGATTGTTGAATAAACGGTGAGCAGACATTCAACTCACCGTTTATTATTCTATTGGAGCGGTCATATGAAAGGAATTACGCCTGATTCTATGCAATAAGAGGGAGAGAGCAGTATGTGACTGCGTAATCACAAAACTTCAGAAACGCAACAAGTATACGCAGGAATGAGGAATGTTATGAAAAAAAAAGGAAAATCATTATTTATATTCTTATGTGTAGCACCATCAGTGATATTGTTTACAATATTTATGATTATACCTACAATAAATATCTTTAAAATGTCCCTATACAAGTGGGGTGGATATTCACCAAATAAAACATTTGTAGGATTGGATAATTTTAAGAAACTTGCAAAAGATATGAAGTTTCTACAGTCCTTTGAAAACACCGTTCTTTTAATTATTGTTGTTAGCATTATCACAATTGGGATTGCCCTTGCTTTTGCAGCAATTTTAACGAGAGAAAAGATTATTGGACAGAATTTCTTCCGTATTATTTTTTATATTCCAAACATTTTATCAATAGTAATTATAAGTGCAATTTTTAGTGCAATCTATGATTCTAAGAATGGATTACTTAACAGTATCTTATCCTTCCTTAAATATAAGGCAAGTGAACCAATATACTGGTTAGGAGATCAGAAAATTGTTATATACGCCATAGCTATAGCTATGATATGGCAAGCAGTAGGTTATTATATGGTTATGTATATGGCAAGTATGGCAAGTGTACCAGAAAGTGTATATGAAAGTGCTGGTCTTGAAGGAGCAAGCCGCATATATCAGTTTTTTACTTTAACGATACCATTAATTTGGAGCAATATCAGAACTACATTGACCTTCTTTATTATTAGCAGTATTAATCTAAGCTTTATGATTGTTAAAGCAATGACAAGTGGTGGACCAGATGGCAGTACAGAAGTGTTCTTAAGTTATATGTATAAACAGGCCTACACAAATTCCAGTTACGGATATGGTATGGCGATTGGGGTTGTTGTATTCTTATTCTCATTTGCATTAAGCGGATTAGTGAATTTGATTACCAAACGAGAACCAATAGAAATGTAGGGGGCAGAGTACATGAAAAGACTTCCATTAAAGAATATAATAATTTATTTCTTATTAGGATTATTAGCTATTTCGATTATAGTTCCTGTAGGTTGGGTATTTGTAGCTTCGATAAAACAGAATAATGAATTTTACGGCAGTCCTTGGAGACTTCCAAGATCTTTTTATTTCCAGAACTTTTCAGAAGCCTGGGGCAATGCACACATGGATCAATATATGTTAAACAGCGTTATTGCTACAGCAGTTGCACTTGTTATTCTATTAGTTGTTTCACTACCAGCAGCGTATTGCCTTAGTAGGTTCAAATTTAAATTACGTAGAATTTTAAATATACT
>DALYNO010000512.1:0-2954 GCA_031975295.1 Anaerocolumna sp.
TGACCAGCCAAAATGGCTGGTTTTTTGCTTTAATAAAATATTATTTTGCGCTTACAATGTAACAAGTAAATCAGCTCAAAGAAAGGAAACCAAAAAAATGTAAAACACAGCGTCAAGTGCAAAGAATGAAAAAATCATTTTCAAAAATGAAGGTCACCAGAAGTTCTACGAGGAATGGATACAAAAATGCAGATACCAGGATGTGTATCATAAGGCATTGGTAAAGATATTGAGAGCCTTATTGTAAAATTATTAGACAAATAAAAAGAGAAAGGGGGACAGGCTTAGTGGAGAAATTAGAACTTGATTTTTACTATGGGAGAGAGTCAGCGCAGTTTACATTCTACTGATTAAAAAGACTTTGATTAAGGAGAAACGTTTTAAAGATATGTCAAACAATGCGAAGCTTCTCTACAGTCTTAAGATCGTATGTTTCTTTCTAAGAGAAGGGGATGGCTTGATGAGGACAATAAGGTTTTCATTATGTACTCTCTTAATAATATAGAGAGTACAAAGTAGTGTTTACAAAATAAGGTAAAAGCTTTACAATATAATACATAAATTAAGTACAAACTAAATGGAGGTGGGAACATTAACGTTAAGTTAGTTACCCAAACAAATGCAAATGAATGTGGCTTATATGTAATCTCTATGATTGCTTCTTATTATTTCAATCAAAAAGAACATTACATATAGTCAGCTTTATACTGCTGTTACATTGGCTCATAACGTAGGATTAAAGATGAATGTCTCTATAATACTAGGGCACCATTTAGACACAAAAGAAACAATTGAAGAAACAATTAGTAAGGGAAAAGATTTGAAAGAGAAGTTTGGTGCAAATGTATTATTCTCAATCAATACACCATATCCTGGAACAGAATTAAGAGAGTCAATTGATAAATTTGATCTTGAATTGTTATTTACGGATGTAAGTAAGTTGCGTATCAATAGTCCATCTTTTCGGAGTAAACTAATCAGTGAAAGAGAAGTAAATCAATATTTTGTAGAAGCACAATATATTAGTAGCTATCTTATTCCAAATTGATCATAATTCAAGTTTGAAATCGGAAAGGAGTTTTATGTCATATATAGTTGATTTTGATGATGTACATAAAAGTTTCGGAACTAATTTAGTGCTAAATGGATTGAATTTTCATGTACAACAAGGCGAGATATTAGCGTTACTAGGCCACAACGGAGCCGGAAAAACAACAACATTACGTATTATATTGGGATTGTTAGAGATTAATTCGGGTCATGTCAAAGTATTGGGAAGTAATCCCATTAGTAAGAGAGAATGGAATAGAAAACAGATTGGTGTATTATCAGAAGATACAGGATTGTATGAATCTCTAACAGTTTTAGATAATCTGTATTTTTTTGCGGACCTCTATCAATGTAATACTGTTGCGTATAAAAAGCGTATTGACGATCTGCTTTCTATGTTTCAGTTATATGATAAAAAGGACTCAAGAATTAAAGATTTTTCATCAGGAATGAAGAAAAAAGTAGCTTTAATTCGAACGCTATTTCATAATCCCAAATTGGTGTTGATGGATGAACCTGTGAATGCTTTGGATCCAATTAGTATTCAGCTGTTGCATGATGAAATGAATTCGATGAGAGATAAGTATGGTACAACATTTATCATCTCTACACATAATCTGGATGAAGTTGTTAAAATCAGTGATTCAATTGTAATAATAAAAAATGGGCGGAGTGTACGAGAGCAATCCATACATTTAGATGGTTCTCTGAATATGCTGGAGGCTCAGTTCTCATTACTGAATCTCAGTGAGGGTGACAAAAACAAAGTAAAAGAGATTCTGGATGGATTTCATTTAGGATGGAATTTGAAAGAAGAAAAATTATCAGTGAAAAATGCCAATGATTATATGATTTCTGAATTAGTACTGGCATTATCTAAAAATCATATAAGAGTATGTGAGATACGGAAAGATCAATTTAATCTAGAAAGTCTTTATGTACAGATTGAAGAGGAGAATATAGATTATGAATTTGATAATTAGTAAACAACTAAAAGAGATGTTTATTGATAAAGCAATGGTCTTTTTTTTGATAGTTTCTATACTAATTGGTGGAATCGCAGCTCCAGTTATTAAAAAAGATTATTTTATGGTAACTGTCGCAACTATTTCTTTTTTGCTAATTGTACAACTAGCTCCAAGTTTATTTACTGAGGAGAAAGAGAACAAAACTCTAGAAACATTATTATCAACACCGATCTCCATGAGAAGTATATATAGGGGAAAGACATTATTTTGTTTTCTTACATGTGGATACGTTTTGTGTTTGTCTATGATCATTGGAGTTAGTATATTGTATATCAAATATTATGAATTTGTATACTCTCTTTTGGAGTTACTAATGATATGTGCCTTACTCCTATTAGGTGTTTATAATGCATCGAAGCAGGCAGTTTACTATTCGCTGTTATCAGATGATAGTAGAAGTTGTTCATTAAAAGTAATTGTTACTACATTACTGTATATTGTTTTGGCAGATGTAATAGCGGTACCTATCAATATTGATTTTACAAATCGCATGATACTAAGAGGTATATATCTAGTGATTCAATTAATCATTGGTATTGTTTATTGGATTAAGACAAGAAAATATATGGATAAGACTGTAATATTCTTATCTTTTCGGCTGTAGAGATTCATGAATTATGGGGGTGTAATGTGCGAATATTTTTTGTGATTTTAAAAAAAGAGTTTAAAAACTTTCAAGTACGAAAAGCGATGAAGAAGTGGTATTGCATGATGGTCGCTATTCTTTTGATGTTACCATTTGTTAAATACGATATAGCTATATTAAATACACATGAGAAGTCTTGTCTATATATTAGTATGCTATTAACGCTTTTAATACCAAATACATTATCACTTGATGTGATTGGTGGAGAAAAATATCATAGAACATTAATT
>DALYNO010000513.1:0-2950 GCA_031975295.1 Anaerocolumna sp.
TTCAAAACGGTGCAATACATAGGAAACCATTGTAGTAAACATTATTTGCAGCGTAAGAGATATACCAAGTATAATAACTGTATTAACCAATGCCTTACCTAACTTACCAACTCTGATTGCATAAGCAAAATTGTAAAAATTAGACCAGCTTGCAGGGGGGGTTAATACACCTGTTGCAGAATATTCCGCGCCTGTCTTAAATGCCATATATATAAGTGGTAAAACTGGCACTATTACAAATATACAAGCTAAAAATAAGAAGATATAACGTAATGTTTTATATAATTTACTTTCTTTTATCATGATTAGTTATCTCCTTTCTTAGTAAGTATATTTTGTAGTCCAACTGCTATTAATACGATAACAAATACAAGGATTGAAAGTGCAGCTGCAAAGCCCATTCTGTTTTCTGCGAAAGCACTCTGTTGAATCTGAATAACTGGTGTTACAGTTCCGTTGGCACCATTTAACATAATATATGGTATTTCAAATACCTGGATGGAGCCTGAAACACTAAGTAATATGTTAATAAATAAAACGTTACGGATAGATGGTATAGATATATAACGAATTTCCTGCCATTTGGTACAGCCATCTACTGCTGCTGCTTCATATAGTTCAGAGGGAATTGTCTGAAGTGCACCAAAGAACATAATAAAGTTCATACCATAGTATCTCCATATACCAATTGATGCAATGGCTGGATTAACAAGTTTTAAGTCTTGGAGCCATTGGTGTGATAAATTGCCAAGGCCTATAGATTCTAATATCAAGTTTAACGTACCTGAGTTATTAAAGAAAATAATAAATATAGTAGAAACAATTACACCGTTTAATAAATAAGGAATAATTAGAATTCCCTTTACTAAACTCAAGCCACGGAATTTTCCATTTACAAATATCGCTAATACAAACGCAAATACTAATTGTGGTATGGCTACAACCATATACCATAAACAGTTTTTAAATAAGGCTATATATTGAGGATCTGTTAATAATCTTTTATAATTCTTTAATCCTATCCAATTTGGTGTTCCAATTCCTTTGTAGTTAGTAAAACTTAGATATATGTTCGTTAAAATAGGAATATACGAGAATATTAATAAATGTATTACAGGTATAACCAGAAATGCAAAAATTATAATTTTACTGCTTTTCGATTTTCTCATAATTTGTCTCCATGTTCTGAGAATGAAAGTTTACATTCATTTAAATGCTAACCCAGTGTAAAAGTTATTCTTCTACACTTTCTCCTGCATACGCAAGTACATTTCATAGAAAGAAAGTACTGTTGCGAAGATAAGCTTCAACACAAGCGCCCCTTCCTAATTGGAAGAGGCACCATTCATATTTAATTTATTGTGTATTAGTCAACCCAATTAAGTCCGAGTTCATCTTTATATTCAGCATAAGCTTTATTCTGAACATCAACTTGTTTATTATAAGCTGTCCAATCATCAGGTTTTGTAACATCAAGAGAGTCAAATAGTAAACCTACATATTTGTAATCTGCATATAAACCAGCTTCTGTTAAGATATCTTGGTTAGCAATTGTATTAGCATCAGATGCAGGAGCGATTAATGCTTTAGTTTCTCCGGATTCTACCATTTTATCAATAATAGCATATAATTCAGGAACTTTAGGTTCTACACCTTTTTTATTAGCAATAAATCCTTGATCATAAGCAAATTGTGCATCGTTTGAGATGTATTCAATAAAGGCTCTAGATGCTTCTTTGTTTTTAGAGAATTTGCTGATTGCCCAGTTGCTAGCAGGAGCTGCTAAAACATATCTTCCTGCACCAAAGTCAGGAGCTGGAGCAAATTTAATGCTTGAAGGATCAGATCCTTCAGGTACACGTCCTTGAATCTGAGGAACTACCCAAGATCCAAATAACATCATACCAGCTTTACCATAAGCAACACTATCCATTGCCACACCGAAATCAGTGTAAACTTCTGGTTCAAAGTATCCTTTTGCTTTCCATTCAGTATACATTTTGATTGTTTTACCAAAAGGATTTTCAGGACTAAAAGGATTTTCAGTTTTTAAGGATTCAACAAAGATATTAGCATTACCAGCTACATAACCTGCGAAATCTTGTACAGTTGCTAAAGGCCAGTTTTCAATTCTGTGTAAGGAAATAGGAGTAACTCCGTTAGCTTTGATAGCTTCACACATTTTATTGAATTCTTCTAATGTTGCTGGAATTTCATCATAACCTGCTGCTTTGATAACTTCTTCATTATATACTACTGCTTGGTTATAAGCTTTTGCAGGCATAATACTGTAGATGTTACCATCTTTGTTTGGCATGGATAATGCGTAATCACCATATAATTCTTTAGCTTCATCCATTGTCATATAAGGTTCTGCATAGGAAGCCCATTCTTCAAGACTCCAGTTAGGCATTGTATAAACGTCAACACTGTCATCTTTAACCTGGAATAATGGTCTTACTTCATCTTCATTAGCAGCTACATGAAGTTCAACATTGATTCCTGTTTCTTCAGTAAATTTTTCTGCTAAGTGTTTTAAATATGCGCTGGATTCATCACGGTAAGTATTACCTTTATCATCCTTCTTTTCTTCACCAAGAACTAAGTTACCGCCTTGTGTGTAAACATTAATTGTTGATCCCTTTAAAGAAGATAAATCTGTTTCAGTAGGGGTAGCTTCTGTGCCTGCTGCTTCTGTAGGGGTAGCATTATTTCCAGTTTCATTTTTGGATCCACAAGCTGCTAATGAAAATGTCATTACAACTGCTAAACCAAGTGCAATAAATTTTTTAAGTCTCATGCTTAAATTTCCTCCCTGTTTCTAAATAAGTTAATCTAATTAATAACTTATTTTAATTATAACTTAATTAAAAAATTAATCATCAACTTTTCTTGCGTTTTGTATTCTTTTCTTGCATTTCTTGTAAAATATATTCAAATAGCTTAATTT
>DALYNO010000514.1:0-2944 GCA_031975295.1 Anaerocolumna sp.
TGTACAAATTGCCAATGAAAATTTATATAATAGGGCATTTGTCGGGCAACTCATATATTATAAATTGATATAGAGTTGCAATTCTGTTATGAGTTGCGCTCTATATTTTTTACGCTACTATACCAAAGGCTTATGGAGTACCTGCCAAATAATGTAATATTTGGTATGGATAATCAAAGACGTGCATGTGTAATGAGAATGGTATTGACAATATATAACAATGAATGTATAATAAGGGTGTTAATTAACTTAACACTGTTAATGTTAGTAACGATGTTAAGTTGTTTAATATTACAATAAGTTTACAGGAGGCCATATGGGTATTAAGGAAAGACGTAGTGTTGAAAAGTCAGAGATGAAAAAGAGAATAAGGGAGGCAGCTATAGAACTTATTGCACAAGAAGGATATGAGAAGCTTTCCATAAGAAAAATAGCCAATAAAATCGAATATTCTCCTACAACAATCTACTTATATTATAAAGATAAAGCGGAAATCATTACAGATATGTCCGACCATCTTTATAGCAAAGTTATGAGTGACATAACTACTACCCTAAATATGACGGCAACAGTATCGTTAGAGAAACGTGTCCATGAAATTATGTACAAATTCGTGAAAGGTCTTAGCAGTGAACCAGAAATGATAAAAGCGATTATGAATAGTGGAATAGATGTTATCTTTGCTAACGAAAGTACAGTTGGTGTACCATCAAACCCGGGAATCATAATGTTTAATCATTTTCTAGAGGAGGGAATTAATAAAAAAGTTTTTCGTCCCAGTACCAGAAACAATTCATGGATGATTATAAGTGCAATGTTAGGTTTTATTATGAGTGCCATTGGTAGCCAGTTATATCTGCTTGATAATTTCGACCAGTTGGTCCATGATTTTGTCCAACTCTTGTTAGGAGGTATAAAGCAATGAGAACTACCATAAGAACTTCAAAGCAAGTGTTATCTAAAAAGCGAATGACTGTGGGAATTATTTTTGCTATCTTCGCCTGTTTTGTAATTCTTACCCTACTGACACAAAGGCCTCCAGACCTTAAAATAACAGATGTTGACATGAAAAACATTGAAGACGGCATATATATAGGAACCGCCGACGATGGATTAGTGAAAGCTTCCGTCTCTGTGGAGGTCAGCAAGGGGAAAATCCTTAATATTTCAATATTGGAACACGATCATTTGTTAGGAAAATCAGCTGAAAAAATTATAGAGAGCATAGTTATGCAGCAATCATTGGATGTTGATACGGTAGCTTCTGCCACCTATAGCAGTAACACGTTAAGAAAAGCTGTTGAAAATGCGTTGCGACAAGGAGAAAAGGAATGAAAACTATTATAATCTATTCAAGTAAATATGGTTCTACAGCAGATTGTGCGAAGCTCTTAAGTGCAGGATTGTCAAGTGCAGTGGAACTTGCCAACATTGACAAAATGTATTCCAAAAACATCCCTTTAGAAAACTTTGATAAAGTGATTTTAGGAAGTTCGATTTATATTGGTGGAATTTCTAGAATGATGAGGACGTTTTGTAACGAAAACGTGGATATACTAAGCAAGAAAAGAGTGGGTATATTTCTGTGTTGTGGATTTCCCGCACAAATGAATGAATACTTGGCTAAAAACTTCCCAGCGGCACTGCTTAAAAATGCTGTTGCCATAGAGAATTTTGGAGGAGAGGCCCGAGTGGATAAACTAAAAGTTATGGATAAATTAATCATGAAAGCAGCCACAAAGGGCAATTATAGGGATTTAACAATATCTCATGAGAATATAAAGAGTTTTATTAAAAATTTTAACGGGTGTATTAACTAATTGGTCAATAAAAAAGAGTCAGAAAAAGCCGATAATTATGCGTGTATATCTCATAGTATCGGCTCATTATTTGTCGGATAATTCTTCTGTTAAGTCATAACTTTCAGCTTGCCAATTTAAACATGGATTGTTTACGAGAGCTGTCCTTTCCTATACTTTGCTGGAGTAATCCCTTTATACTTCTTAAAGATTTTAATAAAATAACTTAAATCATTAAATCCGCAGTTATAAGCAATATCAGTAATATTCTCCGCTGTATAGAGAAGTTGGTGGCACGCACGTTCTATACGGTAGTAGTTCAGATAATCAAAGGGACTTTTGTGAGTCATTTCCTGAAAAAATCTGCAGAAATACTTAGGAGACATTCCAGCGGTTTTGGATAGCTGCTCTAAAGTTAGAGTGGTATGAAAGGATGATTCAATGACTTCCAATACCTGCTTTAAAATAACGATTCGCTTCTGATTATAAGGAGATTGGAGGGAATTAAAACTATATTTATTCTCATTTAGAATCGTACCAATAAATTGATAAAAACACCCAAGGGTAATCATTTCATACCCTGTTTTTTTGTCCCTTATTGCATCAAACAGCTGCCAGATAACTGGATAGATATTAGAAGAACGATAGGCATAGAATTCTTCTAATAAGACTTCCTGATTGATAATTTCTTTTATATATTTGCTGCTTATATTATCTTTTTTATATAACATATTTATATCAAAAACAATACATTCATAAATACATTCTTTGGGAATACCGCCGTGGAGAGTTCCACTATTAATGAAAATAATATCGCCTTCACTTGTTTCATATTCCCTTTCATCCAGGTTTATTATAAATTTCCCCTTTAAAATGCGAATAATTTCATATTCCACATGCCAATGATAAGCCATAACATACTGGGGATGACAACTGTCAACATGATGAAATTCTATTGGAAAATCAAAGGTTCCACGTATTTTGCTTTCATTATACCCTATGTACTGCATTTGCTTACCTCCAGGTGAATATAGTTATATTTTTTGCTATTATAACACAAGTATTTAGAGAATAACAAGAGTATAGTTATATTGTAAAGTCCATTGAATTGTATAAGGTACATAGGACTACAAAATCAATGGCAA
>DALYNO010000515.1:0-2939 GCA_031975295.1 Anaerocolumna sp.
GCTTTCTATTTTGCCACTATGACCAAAATTTTATCACACAACTTGTTTTTGAAAAAGGAGTAAACCATGTCACTTTTTAATTATGACAAAAGTCTTAATAGGATGGAAACGCCAGGGGGCGTAATAACACTTACCTCCTTATTTCTTCCATTTTTTATAGAAATGATATTAACAAACTCTATGGGAACCATAAATACGCTGGCTTTAAGTCGCTATTCTGAAAATTCAGTTGCTGCCGTAGGCGCAGCTGCCCAGCTAATGCTTATGATATTTACTTTCTATGGTGTAGTAAGTGCTGGCGCCTCCATTGTAATCAGTCAAAATCTTGGTGCCAGAAAATACAAAACTGCTGGGGATGCCAGTATAATCTCAATATGCTTCAGTGCCATCATGAGTATACTTTTGGGCATTATTTTATCTCTGTGTGCTAGACCTATTCTTACTCTAATGAACTTAGAAGATCATTTATTACAGGGTGCTGTGACTTATTTTAGGATATGTGTGTCTTTTTCCTTTTTTCAGGCCATTTATACCTCTCTATCCAGTATTTTTAGAAGTTATGGTAGACCTCGTACAGCTGTTAAAGTTTCACTCTTTATGAGTTTTACCAACGCAATACTTAATATAATTATAGTATACAGACCTTTTCCCTTTCCTTTACACGGTGTATGGGGAATCGCTGTATCCTCTGTACTTAGTCAGGCCATAGGCATGTGTTTACTCTTTTACTTTTTTAAAAGGGCTTCTTTGGGTATTCATTTTGAGAAAGAAACATTTAAACACATATCTTTAATCGGTAAAATATTTTCTATAGGAATTCCTGGTGGAATCTCTAACCTGTCATACTCTCTCTCACAAGTTATCTCAACTTCCATAGTTGCAACCCTTGGAGCAACTGCTGTCTCCACCAAAATCTATCTGGATAATATATTCTTTTATGTGAGTGTGCTCGGTTTAGCCTTAGGTCAGGCTACCTCCATAATGATAAGCCGACTTTCTGGTGCCCATATGTTTGAACAAGCCTTTAAGCTAAACAAACAGAATTTAAAAATAGCTATCTTTTGTAATGTAACGCTCTCACTGCTTATTTTTGTATTTGGTAATCATTTAATTGGTATTTTTACAGACAATCCTGACATCATTAAAATTGCACGTATTATTATGATGATAGATTTATTTGTTGAAATAGGACGTGGTTTTAACCATATAGAGAATAACTCGTTAAGAGGTTCGGGAGATGTGTTTTACCCCATGCTTATATCCATAACCTCGTGTTGGATCATGAGTATATCTTTTTCTTATATTCTGGGGATTAAGTTAGGCTTTGGATTAATGGGCTGCTGGGTTGCCTTTGCCATGGATGAACTATTTCGCGGCATATTATTCTTTAGAAGATGGCGGTCGGGAAAATGGAGAGGTAAAGTACTTTTATAATGAGAGCCATCAATGAATACAGATAAAGGGTAGGTCATATGTAAACATCGTTTATTTTTGACCTACCCTTTATTTCTTTCCTTTACAATTAAAACTTTTCTTCCAGGTTTCTGCCCTAATAGCAAAGAACCTCATACCCTGTTTCTGTTACTAATACCATCACTTCCCATTGAGCGGAGGGTGCACCGTCTTCTGTATATACCTGCCAATTGTCTATTTCGTCTATATAGATATCATCCCCACCCATATTTACCATTGGTTCTATGGTAAATATCATGCCAGGAACCAAAAGCATACCGGTACCTTTTTTACTGACATAACTTACCCATGGTTCTTCATGAAACTCAAGTCCTACACCATGGCCTCCAATTTCTCTAACTACCGAATAACCATTCTTTTTGGCATGTTCATGGACTGCCTGACCCATATCGCCTAAGAATCCCCATGGTTTTACTTCTTTCAGACCCATTTCCACACATTCTTTTGCTACTGTAACAAGTCTTTCCTTCTCTTGTGTTACTGTACCAATCTTAAACATTCTGGAAGAGTCTGAAAAATATCCATGATAAATTGTTGAAACATCAATATTAATGATATCTCCTTCCTGTAAAACAACTTCTTCTGAGGGAATACCATGACATACCTGGTCATTAACAGAAGTGCAGACACTTTTAGGAAATCCGTTATACCCTAATGGTGCAGGTATCCCACCAAGCTCTGTGGTCTTATTATGAACCATTTGATTGATCTCTTCTGTATTCATTCCTGCTTTTATATTTTCTCCTACATAATCAAGCACAGCAATATTTATTTTGCAGCTTTCTTTTATTTTGTCGATTTGCTCAGGTGTCTTCATAATTTTTCTTGGAGGAACAATGTGTCCCTTTCTTGCATATTCTGCAACTTTATCGTCAAATGAGGCATGGCAGAACTTATATTTTTTATTACTTCCACACCAGCATAGGTCATTTTTTCCTAACTTTTTCTCCATTTTATAACTCCTTGCTCTTCATTAGGAGGGGCAATACTATCAGGTGCCTTTTTACGAAATTGATAAGGTGTACATCCATACTCACTAGAAAATGCTCTAGTAAAGGCCTCTTGGGATGAAAAACCATAGGTCAAGGCAATGTCTAAGAATTTTTTATCTGTTTTTATAACATCCTCTGCCGCCAAGCTCATTCGCCTTTTCGCTACATACTGTTTAAAAGTAATTCCCACAACTTCATGAAATTTAACTGAACAATAATAGGGGGAATAGCCCACAACATGAGACATTTCTGAAAGGGTTACATGATTCATTATATTATTTTCAATCCATTCCACCATAGTTTCTATTGCATTTACTGACAATTCTCTCACTCCTTTCAAACATTATATCACGATTTAGTTATAAAAACTTGATTTCACTTGCACTTATTATTAAAAACATTCTTTATTTTTCTTACTAATTATTTTTCAGCTCATATTAATTTCTCTTTATATTTATATTTCTTTATATAGTT
>DALYNO010000516.1:0-2927 GCA_031975295.1 Anaerocolumna sp.
CTCTTTCATATTTACTGTGTTTTTCATACTGCTTGCATTATTAGATAGATTCTTACTGGTTTCTAACACTGGAGAATTTAAGGCAGGTGATACTTCATTGCTAAATTCAACAGACTGTACTGTATTGATATCTCCTATCTCATGTTCCATAATGTCAGATATAACATTCATTACACTGACGGGACTTTCAAATAAGGAAAAGGGTAGCAGTAATCGTACTGCCACAAGTACCCACAGAGCATATTGCAACTGCGCAGAAATCCTACCTCGCAGGAAATACCGCACCCCAAGAATAATTAAAATCAGCACCGATGAGGTAATAATAGTCTCTGTCATAATTTCACCTCTGCTCCCTGTAATATAGCGTAAAGTGCATTAATTTCCTCTTGGGAAAGCTGCTGCTTGCGTACCAGAGTACTCATCATCAGACTGGCCGAACCCTCAAAAGCTCGCTCTAATAATGAGCGAGTTTCGGCAATCGCAGCATCATCCCTTGCAACATTGGGGTAATAGTGTTTCGCTCTACCAATTACCTCAAACCTTAGAATTCCTTTTTCCGTCATACGCTCCAGCATGGTTTGTACTGTACTGCGACTCCAACCGGGATTTTCTTTCAACTCGTGACAGAGTTGTACATAGGTGCGTGGCGCAACCTCCCAAAGTTTCTCCATAATATACCATTCACTTTTTCCAAGCATATTTATTTCATCAGCCATCATAAATCTCCTTTGCACGACACTTGTCATTCTAATATCTTTATTGCAGATATTACCAAATTGCACGACTGATGTCAAGCAAAAAAATAAACTGAAATCCTTTGCCAGGATTCAGTTTATTGTAAAAGTTGGTGCTATATCATTTAACTGACCTGCCCTGAGGCAGGTCAGCTTTTGAGATCAACTATTTCATTCTTACTTTTTTACCTCTATTATTTTACAACTCCTTTTTGTAACATAACATTTGCATATAAGGCCTTCTCACCTGTAGCAACTATTGCATAGGAGGTTTTTGCTTCTTCATAGAATGCAAATCTTTCTACATGTCCTACGGCTTCTTTTCCTCTTTTGTCATATTTTGCTACAATATCTTCATATTCCTTCCAGATTGGTGTTTCCACAGGATCTCCTGGAACCACTTCCATCAATTTTACAGGCTGATCCACATATTCATCCAATGGAAATACTTGTAGTATGGCATCTAAGAGTTCCGGTATTCCATGGCCGTCCAGACGAATCACTACACCGTCTTTGCCCATAGAATTGGCGGGAAAATTACCATCTGAGATAACAATGCGATCACTATGACCCATTTCACACAAAACCTTTAAAAGTTCTGGTGATAATATAGCTGGAATTCCTAATAACATGCTTTTCTCCTAACTTGTATTTATTTGAGATTCAACAATTCGTTGGTTCTTACATTTAGTTTATTCACGCAAGGTTACCAGTTACTCTGGTAAATTTATATTGTGCAACCAAGTTTAAGTCTCTCCTAGGAATTTATCCTAGGATTACATTTTTATAGCGGTCAAAAGCCTCATTGGTAGCTTGTGTTACTTCCGGTACATATTGCAGAATTTCAGCAGAACCCTTAATCACATTTCTGGCTTGCTCTAAATCCTTAATTTCACCAAGGGCAATTAACTGCAGCGCTAAATTGCCGAATACAGTTGCTTCCACCGGGCCTGCAATCACACTTCTGCCACAAGCATTGGCAGTAAGCTGACACAGTAATTTGCTTTGTATACCACCGCCTACCATATGTACACTGCTGTAGGCTTTACCTGTGCAATCTATTATTTCTTCTAACACAAGACGATATTTAAAGGCAAGACTTTCATTAATACAGCGCACTATTTCTCCAATGGTAGTTGGAACATATTGACCTGTTCTTTTGCAATATTCTCTAATTCTTTCAGGCATATTACCAGCAGGCCCAAATTCAGAAGCATCAGGGTCAATAAAGCACTGATAAGGCTTTACATCTGCTGCCATTTCTTCCAGCGCTGAAAAACTATATTCCTTGCCTTCCTTCATCCACCATCTTCTGCTTTCCTGAATTAACCACAAGCCTGTAATATTTTTTAGGAAGGATATTTTACCGCCAAACCCGCCTTCATTCGTTATATTATATTGGTCTGACTTTTCATTGATGTAAGGTTGTCTCAGCTCTGTACCCATTAAGGACCAGGTTCCACAACTAATAAAGATAAAATCCTCTTGAAGGGTTGGAACAGACACTAATGCACTCTGGGTATCATGTCCGGCTACTGCAATTACTTCACAGGAGCTTACATTTAACTCCTCACAGATTTCTTTTGAGATACTTCCGATTCTTGTACCGCAAGGCACGATTGAAGTAAATAATTCCTGTGGAAGATTCAGGGCCTCCATTACTTCTGTTGACCAATTCCTTTTACCTGCATCTAATAGCTGAGTTGTTGATGCAATAGAATATTCACTGGTTTTAATACCTGTAAACAGATAATTAAGTAAATCCGGCATAAGCAAAAGAGTGTCAGCTCTCTCTAATAGTTCTGGTCTGTTCAATACGAGGGAAAGTAACTGAAATGCTGTATTTATCTCCATGAATTGATTCCCGGTAATGTTATAAAACGTAGCTTTATCTAATTTTTTAAAGGCTTCAGAAAACATACCCTCAGTACGTTTATCCCTATAATGTACCGGGTTCTCCAGAAGATATCCCTTTTTATCTATTAACCCAAAATCTACACCCCAGGTATCTATACCTATACTGTCAACTTCTCCTTCTAGCTTTGCTTTTATCAAACCTTGTTTTAGTTCATGGAAAAGTCTTAATACATCCCAGTACATGGTACCATTTACAATAACTGGTTCATTTAAAAAACGATGTATTTCCTTTGTTTTTATGGCATCTCCCTGGAAGGTGCCAAGAATAGCCCTTCC
>DALYNO010000517.1:0-2925 GCA_031975295.1 Anaerocolumna sp.
GGAATTCTGTATATTGTTCTTCTAACCCCAATCTATCATATTCCTGATCTTTATTCCATTCTTCTAATTTAATAACTAAATCTATGGATTGGGTATTCTTAACACTTTCTACACCAAATAAAGTCTTAACATCAATAATACCAATACCTCTAAGTTCTATAAAATGTCTGGTAATATCCGGTGCTGTACCAATTAAGGTATCATCACTGACTTTCTTGATTTCTACCACATCATCCGTTACAAGACGGTGTCCACGTTTAATAAGTTCCAGAGCAGCTTCACTTTTACCAATTCCACTCTCACCCATAATAAGGATTCCTTCTCCGTAAACGTCAACTAAAACACCATGAATAGAAATTCTAGGTGCAAGTTCCACATTTAACCAGCGAATTACTTCTGCCATAAAGGAGGAAGTTGTTTTAGTAGTTCTAAGAATAGGAATTCCCTTTTCTGTTGCCAACTGAATAATTGCAGGATTAACTTCTATATTTCTGCAAAAAACAATACATGGCACTCTATAATCCATAAGTTTAGATAGGATACCAATTCCACTGTCTTTCTCCATTTTCTGCATATATGCATATTCAACATGACCAATTACTTGAACCCTGTCAGAATCAAAATGGTCAAAAAATCCAGCAAGCTGTAGTGCCGGTCTGTTAACATCCGGCTGGCTGAGTTTTATATGTCTGATTTCTATATCAGGTGTAACATTTTCAAGATTCATTTTCTCAATGAGTTTAGATAATTGTACCGTATACATAATTATTCTCTCCTTTATCAGGGCTGTCTGAACTTACCTATTAACACTTGTTATAATTATCATGTATTTTGAGCATATGAAATTTGTGCTGGCGTAAACTTTACCTTCATTTACACAGGCACAAAAACATTCTGACACCTTTATGATAGCCTTATTCTATCACAGACTCTCTAGGTATGTAAATAACTTTCATAAACCTTGTTGGGTAATTGTATCACAGTTTCGACTTAAATTTAAACTGCAACATAAGCTGTCTTACACCCAATATATACCTCTGGTTATCTGTGTTATATGCTATTCCTTTGCCTTAATAGACTTATATACTTCCCTGTACCATTAATCATTATGAAAGAAATCGTATACTTGTTTCGCAGACCTAGCATTCATTGTATCTACCGCTGCCAGCTCCTCAATAGTCGCTTCCTTAATTTCATCCAGGGATTGATAATGTTTCATTAAAGCACGTCTTCTAGTATCTCCGATTCCATCAATATCATCCAAAATGGAATGTACTTGCTTCTTACCTCTTAGTTGTCTGTGATACTCAATGGCAAAACGGTGGGTCTCATCCTGAATTCTTGTAATTAACTTAAAGGCTTCACTTCCAGTATCAAGGGGAAGTTCTCTATTATCATATAATAATCCTCTTGTCCTATGGTTATCATCTTTCACCATACCACACACTGGGATGTTCATATTAAGCTCATCTAATACCCTTAAAGCAACACCAACCTGCCCTTTACCACCATCCATAAGAATAAGATCCGGATATCTGTTAAAACTTCCATATTCCTGTCCCATGTTCTTGTCCTTTAATTCCTGTTCTTCTCTTAAGCCATGGGTTAACCTTCTGGTTAAAACTTCATACATAGATGCATAATCATCAGGACCTTTACAGATTTAATTTTAAATTTTCTATAATCATTTCTTTTGGGTTTACCATTTTCATAAACTACCATTGAACCTACTGATTCAAAACCACTGATATTGGAAATATCAAATGCTTCTATTCTCTTAAGACCAGGGATATTTAGCAGCTCTCCAATATAGGACAGCGCTCCTGTGGTCTTAGCTTCTTCTCTTTTAATCTTTTCCGTATCCTGTTGGAGTACCAGGGAAGCATTTTTTCTTGCCAGTTCCACAAGTCTTTCCTTCTCTCCTTTAACAGGGGTTTTAATATAGACTTTTTGTCCTCTTTTGCCAGTGAGCCATTCTTCAATGATTTCACTGTCTTCTATAGTTTCACTAACAATTAACTCCCTGGGGATATAAGGGGTGCCTGCATAGAATTGTTTCACAAAACTAGTCATTAGACTATTCTTTGTTTCATTTTCCACATTGGTAAGATAGAAGTGATCTCTACCGATTAATTTACCATTTCTTATAAAGAATACCTGTACAACTGCTTCATCTCCTGCTGTAGCACATGCTAAGATATCTCTGTCATCTGTTTCACTACTGGTTATCTTTTGTTTTTCAGAGATTTGTTTTACACTATTCAATAGATCTCTAAACTCTCCAGCCACTTCATAATCCATACGTGTGGCAGCTTCCATCATCTGCGCTTCCAGTTGTTTTATAACCACGCCAAAATTACCATTAAGAAACTCTAAGGCTTGTTGAATGGACTCTCTATAAGCATCTTTTGAAATATAGCCCTGGCAAGGCGCTTTACATTGTTTAATATGATAATATAAACAAGGCCTTTCTTTTCCAATATCTCTTGGCAGATTCCTGTTGCATGTTCTTGTATAATATATTTTTCTTATCAGTTCTATAGTGTCCTTTACTGCTTTTGCACTGGTATAAGGGCCAAAATACTTCGCTTTATCCTTCCCTCTGTTTCTGGCAAAAAGAATTCTGGGGTATTCTTCCTGTACGGTTACCTTAATATAAGGATAACTTTTGTCGTCTTTTAGCATCGTATTATATTTAGGTCTATGTTCTTTGATTAAATTGCTCTCAAGTACCAGGGCTTCTAATTCAGAATCGGTAATAATGTACTCAAAATACTGAATTCTTTCAACCATTTGCTGTATCTTAATACTCAGATTTCTACTGCTTTGAAAGTATTGGCGCACCCGGTTTTTAAGACTAATGGCTTTACCGATATATATAATCGTGTCATGACTGTCATGCATTATATACACGCCTGGTTTGGC
>DALYNO010000518.1:0-2922 GCA_031975295.1 Anaerocolumna sp.
TAAAAGGTTTTTGTAAACATGCCTGTAAACAGGTTTGCTTTTACAAAAGCCTTATTTTTTATGTATAGGCTTTTATTCATTAGCAAATATTTAAACAGGCTTATGACACTCTAATCTGTATGATGCCCGGGTCAAATAGCCCAATTCCTGTTACATCCTAGCAATTTGCACAGAAAGTCTCATGCTTGGATTCCAATGCATAAGAATACCTAATTCTTTGGGAAAAGGTCTTCTAATTGCAGGTTAAGTAAAACATACTATAGAAAAATAATTCATTAATGTATATAATAGTTTTGTCGAATAATGCTGGTCTATAGCTAGTAACTTAAGGAGGAGTAAATATTAATGAAAAATACCACTAGGCAGGTGCACAATACCAATGTCTACAATGCTAAGAAAATGCATAGGGTCAATTTGTGCATACAGATTGTATTGGTTTTGGTTATTGTAGGACAACTAATTGTTACAAATGGCATACCCGCAAATACGAAGTATATAATAGCAGGTTTATCCATTATTTTATTAGGAGTTATGAATTATTTTTTGCCTATTCATGATTATCTAAAAGGGCTGATATTTGGTATGCTTCCGGCAGCCGTAATTATTGCTTTATTCTATTTAGATAAGTTTGCCCTAAATAAACACTATATGATAGTGTTAACTATTGTAATGGTCGCAATTTATTTTAAAGAAGAACTGATTCTTATATATGGTATTCTGTTAAATATAGCAATGATAGTTTCCTATATTTTAATTGGAGAGAAATTCTTAGCCGTTAATGCCAATATGCAGGGGATTGTTACAATTATAACTGTTTTAAATTCTATACTTGTATTATTATATTTACTGGCTAGATGGGGAAGACAATTAATTACGGAGTCTGCCAGAAAAGAAAAAGAAGCCAGAGACATATTAGCTAGATTAGAAGAAACATTTAGAAACATAGAAACCGGCACCAATCATTTAGACAATAATATAACGAATGTGTACAACAATACAGGTATACTGAATGATTCAAGTAATACCGTAGTAGGGACTGTAAAGCAGATATCAGCCTCTATCCAAAGAGAGGCTTCAAGTATATATCATATAAAGACTACCATGGACATTGCTTTAGAAAACGTAAAAGAAAATATTAGTATGTCAGAAGTCATAGTAACAAAATCCGAGGATATGAATATAAAAGTTCAAGAAAGTTATGATCAAATCAATCAGATTACGGATTATATGAAAACTGTAAACCAAGTGATTGGTTCTACGAAAGAAACAGTATTGGATCTTGGAAATAATCTGGAAGTGGTAAATTCTTTACTAGATAGTATTAAGCAAATTGCAGGGCAAACCAATCTTTTAGCCTTAAACGCAGCAATAGAATCAGCCAGAGCAGGAGAGCAAGGGAAAGGGTTTGCAGTAGTTGCAGATGAGATTCGCAAATTAGCAGAACAGAGTACCAGTATTGCAGCTAATATTACAACGGTTACCACCTCCCTGTTTGCAAAAGCAAAAACTGCTAATGAAAACTCAATGGAAGGGGCAAATGCAATTAACCAATCTCAGGAGATTTTAGATGAACTCTCTAGTTATTTTGGTGATTTTAAAAATACATATATCGAATCCAACCTGGAACTTAAAAGCCTTATGACCAAAATTAGAGACGCCATGCAAAATCTAAATTTATTAAAAAATGAAATTGAAATGGTATCTGATATATCACAGGATAATACTGCTTCCACCCAGGAAATTTTAGCAACCATTGAAAATGAAAACAATCTAATTACAGAAATGAACGAAGTTGTTACCAGCATGAATAATTTATGCAAGGATTTAAAAAATCTTACAGTAGTAAAATAAATATAATTACAAGGATTCCTCAGGAAGGTGGCTGGTATTATTTAAAGTCACAAGAATTGGGGAATCTTTCTTTTTGAAGACCAATTTAGTAATAGAGGTATTCCCTAAGAATATTTTGTAATACATGGTCATATCCCAATCAAACAAATCAATCAGACCTGCTTTTAAAATACCACCATGAGCTACCAGTGCAATTCTCTCTCCCTGATGGCCCTCTACAAGCCGTCTAATAGCGTTTCCAGCCCTTTTTCCAGCATTTCTTATAGATTTATCATCGCTCATAAGATGGCCTTCCAAAGGATTTCTCCAAGATACAAACTCTTTTGGATACTTTTCTTTAATCTCTTCAAAAGTTAGTCCCTCCCATAGCCCAAAATTAATCTCTTTGATCTCAGGTTCAATCTGCGTGCTAACATGACTTGTTTCTCCAATAATGTCCGCTGTCTGCTTAGCGCGGCTAAGGGGGCTAGCGTAAATATAATCAAACTTACCCTTGAGTACTTTGGCGGCAAGATAAGCTTGACGAATACCATCCTCAGATAATGCAATATCTGTACTTCCCTGAAATTTCCCTAACTTGTTCCATTCTGTTTCACCATGTCGAATTAAATAAACTATAGTTGCCATATAAATCCTTTCTATAGAAAATATGAATAATGTAAATAATAAATTAATGAAATATCATCCTCTGTTATATAGGGTTATATATAATATTGTTAGTGTCAACAATTATTATACCCTAATATCTGAAGAAATCAACTCATGGGCTATATCTTTAAAATCCCGCTCTAAGCCAGCATAAGTAAAACGTGATTCCATAAAGTAATTATTCATAAAATATAGGGTAAACGAAATATTAGCTGCTCCCCACTTTATCATATACATGAATATATGTGTATGATAAAATATAAGAAACAAATACTTTGGGAGGTCTTATGAATAAAAAAGTTAAAACAGTATCCCTGAAGCGCAGACTTTTAGCGCTGGTTATCATATGCTGGGTTGTCCCAGTTACAATCATATCTTTGTTTTTTGGTCTCTATTACAGAAAAAATATTGTTGATAAAACGG
>DALYNO010000519.1:0-2921 GCA_031975295.1 Anaerocolumna sp.
AAAAAGAAATGGCTGCATATTCTTTTTCTCATGCTTTTGAAAAAATCGAAAGGACCTGGTCATTGTAGCTTCTCGGTAAGAATATGCGATATCCTCTATGCTTTTTACATTGCTTCCAGCACAAGCTGCAATATCATACCCTGTTCTTTCTTTTAATTCTGCTGTAAACCAAGTCAGCCATTCATTATCTTCCATTTCTTTTTCCTTTGCCATATTTGAACAATATATAACACCTATGTCATAACACTCTCCTTTTTTGGTCACTCCAAATAAGATGTGGTCGGTATATTTTTTCATTAAAAGTCCTGCATAAGCATATAAGTTTCTCTGCTGCTCCCTTTTTTTGTCCTCGGATAATGCCAAAAAAATGTCATCCAGCATGTTTAGTTCCATATGAATATAACGTATGTCATCCTTAAGCAGTAACTTATCTTTTACATAGTTCAAATTAATTTCATCATATTTATTCCATAATAACGCCATGAGATTTCCATCAAGATAAGCCTTTTCACATATTTGTTTATTTATATTACCTCCTATCTCCTTTTCAATCTCAAGATGGATTCTTCTTAGAATTGCCAATAATTCTTCTTTTCTGATTGGTTTTAGAATATAATCCAAACAACCACACTTTATGGCAGCCTTTGCGTAAGTAAAATCGTAAAAACCACTTAAAAAAATAAACTTAGCCTTACTTATCTGACTTTTCTTAATTGCTTCCACAAGTTCTATACCATTCATGTCAGGCATTTTTATATCAGAAATGACTAATTGGAAGTCTTTTTGTTGTAAGATTTCCATTGCCTGGCTTCCGTTAATTGCTTCTCCAGCAACCTTAAAACCTTCTGCTTCCCAATCAATTAGAGCAGCAAGACCTTTCCGTATAAAAGGTTCATCATCTACTAGCAGTACATTTAGCAATGCATTCACTTCACGCTCCATAAGTTTCCTCCTTAATACTCAATTAATTTGACCATATCATATGAATCAATATTTATTTACATCTGCAGTCTCTTTTGAATAACTTCCCTGGGAATTTGTATGATGATGCAAGTTCCTTCCTCTGGTTCACTTTCTATTTTTATCTTAATCTGTTCACCACAGAATTTTTTTAGGCGTACACAGGCATTTAACATGCCTAAACCACTGGACTTTTGTAAGTCACTGATACGTGCACCATTGAGTTCTTTCTCCAGTTGACACACCTGTTCACTATTCATGCCAATTCCAGTATCTTCAATTTCTAAGTAAAAGTAAGTATCCTTTTCATAAGCCGAAATAAATATTGTTCCATAATGCCCAGGTCTATTCAAACCATGCACGCAGGAATTCTCAACAAAGGTTACCAAGACAAGGCTTGGTATTCGATAAACATAGTATTTTTCCTCGATTTTTATTTTATAGTGAAAAACATCCCCATATCTGTATTTTTGCAATTCTAGATAGTCTTTCATAAACTTAATTTCTTGTTCCAGTGTAATATAATCAGCACCCCAGTCAGCACTTTTTCTCATCAGTTTGGCAAGACTTTCTATCATTCTGGAAGTTTCCTCTTCTCCTTTTAGAACACTGTGCATTCGTATGGTATCCAGTACGTTAAATATAAAATGGGGATTAATCTGACTATAAAGTGCTAAAAGCTCTGCCTGCTGCCTGGCAACAATTAATTCCTGCTGTTCAAGACGGCTTTTTAATTCATTTTCGATTAAAATCTGCATCCTTAACGTCATATGATTATAGTTATCCAATAAATCACTAATTTCATCTTTTCCTTCTTTTACAGTAATCAGTTCAAATTGTTCATCCCTGACTTTTTCTAAAAACTGTCCAAGTAATAGAATTCTTTTGGTTATTGAATTACTAAATAGTGCCAACATAAGCGCTGGTATAAATGCGTCTGCTAAGAATAATACAGCCATTAACCAAAGATTTTCTTTTAGGTTCACAATATTATTAAGCTTATACCCTGTGACATAAACCTCCCATTCAATACCATATGCTAAGAAGGAACGATATGCTTGTATGACTTTATTCTCTAATATTTGGGTATCCAAAAATTCACTTTTAAGTCCTTTATCACCTTCATCATTTGTAAAAATAATCTGGTCCTTGTGACATACATAAACTGTTGTATCAAATGCGGAACTTTTTATTGCTTCATTAATTTGATTATAATTTAAGTCCAGTTTTACAATTTTCTCTCGGTTTTTCAATCCTAAATAATTTAATCTTCTGATGACTGATATCATTCTTTTCTGATTATTTATGTATTCTGTATCATAATAATAGGGATAAAGGAATAAATCCGCTCCTGACTTAATAAAACTGTTATACCAATCATTTTCTTTGATAGAATCGATACGATAATATTTACCACCATTAATCATAGTTGGGTTATCAGAATAGAAGGAGGTATCACTGATTAGATGTTTTGAACTGGCATAGAAGACATAATTATCGAAAACAGCTCTATAACGCTGAAAGTATTCCGTATCTGATTCATAATTGCGATCCAGAAAGTTACATATAGAATCACTGGCATACAAATCAACTGTTACATAAACTGCACTTTCTAAAGATTTTACAATATCATGGGAAACTGAATCTGCTATGTTATTAATATTATTGATTTGTTCCTCTCTAGATAGCTTTATACTGCTTCCCAGGATAATTATATTAGTTACCACAGTCGGAACCATAACACAAAAAATATAGACATAGATAATTTTCATTCTTATTCTTTTATTGTTTCATAAGGAAAGCATTCCGTCATAACAGTTCTTAACCAACTGTTTCATATTAAAGTCTATCTTTATAGAATTTCGTTTATTTTTCATAACTCCTCCTAAAGATAACAATATTTGATACTTTTTATTTATGCATATATTTAGTTTTCGTATAGAATTTGATTTATCTTAAAA
>DALYNO010000520.1:0-2919 GCA_031975295.1 Anaerocolumna sp.
ATATACAAGTTCTTATGGTCATTGATACCAGCCATATACTAGAGTCCAAATATAGTGAAATCATACAGGTCAGTAAAGCACCTGATGCTGTGGATATTGCTCTTATTAATAGAACAATTGCTGGCGATATCGTTGTTACTCAGGACTATGGGGTGGCTTCTATGGCCTTAGGAAAGCGTGCCTATGCCATCAATCAATTTGGTAAATATTACACAGAAGAGAATATAGATCTGCTCATGTTTGAACGCCATCTTGCGAAACAGCAAAGAAAGGCTGGAGGACGAATCGGAACTATGAAGAAACGTTCCAAAGAAGACGATGAGAGGTTTGAAAAATCCTTTACAGCATTGTGCTGTAAACTATGTAATGTATAGATAATTGCTTCATTATGTATATCTATCATAATCAAACCATTAACAAATATACGATTATTTCTATAACACCTTGCAGCTAGAATAAATGACATATTTATAAGATTATACATTCGGTGCGTCGCACTAAATTGATTTGCTCCCTTCTGAGTAGACAGGTAAAATTATAAAACCTTGTCACTTAGGAGGGAGCATATTTTTTAGAATAAATAAAAATATAATTTTTACTTCCGTCCATTCCATTCATTTCTACTGAAGTTTTACTCCAATTAACTCTATTAAGTCATCCAGTGAAACTTCTACTTGCTCCATGGTATCCCGATCACGTATAGTTACCGTATTCTTCAACAGGGTAGTATCATCAATTGTTATGGCATAGGGCGTTCCGATAGCATCTCCTCTTCTGTAACGTTTACCAATATTTCCAGCTTCGTCATAAGAAACCATATAGTGTTTTTTTAGTTGGTTATAAACTTCTATTGCTTTTTCACTATGTCTCTTTTTAATAAGAGGTAATATATTTACTTTAATTGGTGCTAATCTTTTATTTATTTTTAGAACCAATCTGCTCTCTCCACCCTCTATATCCTCTTCTGTTAACGACTGAAACAATACTGCCAATACAGTTCTGTCTAATCCATAGGTGGATTCTACTATATAAGGAATATATTTAGAGTTATCCGTTGCATCAAAATAACTTAAATCCTGTCCGGAGTATTCTTTATGCCTTGTCAAATCAAAGTCTGTCCTGTTATGGGTACCATTAATTTCACCCCAGCCAAACGGGAATTGGTATTCTATGTCACATGCAGCTTTTGCGTAGTGTGCTAACTTTTCATGGTCATGGAATCTTAATTTATCTTTCTCTAATCCAAGGAATATAAAAAATTCTTTTCCATATTCTTTAAAATATTCATATATTTCTTCATCATCACCTTCTTTGCAAAAGGTTTGGTATTCCATTTGTTCAAATTCAATGGTGCGGAATATGAAATTCCCAGGGGTAATTTCATTACGGAAAGCCTTACCTATCTGACCAATACTAAAGGGAAGTTTCGTTCTCATGGTGCGTAACACATTTAAATAATTCACATATTCTCCTTGTGCATTTTCAGGTCTTAAATATATGGTGCTTTTATTATCTGAAGTAACGCCTCTTTTGGTTTCAAACATTAAGTTAAACTGTCTGATATCTGTAAAATCGGATTTTCCACATTTTGGACATGGTATAGCATTCCTTCTTATATAAGTAACCATCTCCTCCTGTGTCATTCCGTCTGCACCTGCATTTTCATCAAAATCGTTAATAAGATTATCTGCTCTATGCCTGGTTTTACAAGACTTACAATCAATTAAGGGATCTGCAAAACTAGCCACATGACCGCTTGCCTCCCAAACAGCAGGATTCATTAAAATATCTGAATCCACTTCATAGCTGTTATCCCTCATCTGAATAAAATAATATCTCCAGGCATCTTTAATATTATTCTTTAACCTGGTTCCCAAGGGTCCATAATCCCATGTATTTGCAAGTCCTCCATAAATGTTACTTCCCCTAAAAATAAATCCATACTGACTGCAATATCCTGCCATCTCTTCCATTGTAAACATCTTCATAATCATAACCCTTCCTCTCCGACACCTGCATACATTGGGCTGCAGGTCTATTTTGTGTGAATCCATTCAATACGAAATACAATGACAAAGAGAATATTCCTATACAATAAAAAAACCCTAAGCATAAAGCTTAGGGCGAACATTCTGTCCGTGGTACCACCTAAATTCAGGATAACCTGCACTCATTTACAGCACAAACATGCTGTGTTCCTTGTAACGGTGGACTCTCCGGTGGTCTCTACTAGATTAATTCTTTCAAGCCACAGCTCAAAGGTGCCTTCTTATATTTTCCTGCTAAAGATTCTCACCAACCATCTTCTCTCTGAAACCAGAAAACAAATACTATTCCTTATCATTGCCTTTTGTATTTTTCTAACTATATCACCACTGCAACCAAATTGCAAGGTAATATTAAACCAAAATTAAATTATCTCTTAAAACACCCGGCTTATCTTCTATAAGTAGGGAATGGGTTTTACGTAACCGCAATCTACAACACTGCTTCTAATAGCTTCCTGGTATACGGATGAGTTGGTGAATGAAATACTTCCTTAACCGTCCTATTTTCAATCAGCAGCCCTTCTTTCATAACTCCCACTCTATCACACATTTGATATATCACTTTCAAGTCATGGGAGATAAATAAGTAAGTAAGACCAAATTCATTCTGCAATTCTTTGAGCAGTGATAAAATCTGGGCCTGAATTGTCACATCCAGTGCAGATACAGGTTCATCCAGTATAATAAATTTAGAATTTTGAATCAAAGCAACACCAATAGCAACTCTTTGCCTTTGTCCCCCACTTAACTGCCTTAAATATCTTTGACCATGTTCTTTATGCAAGCCAATCCGTTCTAATATTCGTTCAACTTTTTCTATTCTTTTTCCTTTGGAGATGCCTCCATGCAGTCGTAAAGGTTCCTCAACCAT
>DALYNO010000521.1:0-2909 GCA_031975295.1 Anaerocolumna sp.
ACTGGCATAGATTATTTAAATAATGAATTTATGAGAGAAGATGAAACCACAAGAATAGTAAGGATATGGGATCAGAGCTTAGATGGTGAGAATGAGGTTTATGAAGCCAGACTAGGGATTGAATATAATAGTGATCAAATTAATGAAGCAATACAAGCAAATAAACGTGGTGAAGATCCATATGCTATAGTTAAAACGAAAGATGATATAGGGCATGGAACCATGGTAGCTAGTTTAGTTGGAGCTAGAGGGATAAATCCTGAAGTTATGGGAGCAGCTCCAGATTGTGATTTTGCAATAGTTAAGTTAAAGCAGGCCCCGAGTGTCATATTAGATTATGCTGGAGTAAGTACTCCAGGAACAGGAAGATATGCAACTGTTGAGGTGTTACTAGCTATAAGATATTTATCTAGATTAGCAAGCGATTTAAAGAGACCTATGGTGATATGCGTTGCTCTTGGAAGTAATACAGGGGCTCATGATGGAACTAATGCTGTTGAAACAATAATCACAAATACAACTAGTCAACTTGCACTTGCATGTGTGACAGGTACTGGAAATGAGGGGGATACAGATACTCATACAGAAGGTAAATTCGATAAGCCTGGTCAAATAAAAAATATAGAGATTAGAATGGGAAAAGGTCAAAAGGATTTAAACTTTCAAATATATATTCAGCAGCCAGATAAAGTTTCAATAGGAGTAGTGTCTCCATCTGGCGAAGTAGTTGAAAAAATACCAGTTAGATTAAGCAGGGTAGAGAATGTACAATTTATTTATGAAGGTACAAGAATGAGAATTTCATATATTTATCCTGATCCTGTTACAGGAGATGAAATAATAAGTATTGAGGCAAGAGGGCTTAGGGAAGGTATATGGCAATTTAGATTATATGGAGATTATATAGTTGATGGTAGGTACTGGAGTTGGTTACCTCAAAGAAGCTTGCTAGATCCGGATACAAAGTTTTTAAGTCCAAGTCAATATACAACATTAACAATTCCGGGAACATCAAGAGGAGCGATAGTAGCTGCTTTTTATAACCAAAATAATAATGCAACTGTAGGTCAATCAGGAAGAGGATTTACAAGAGATGGAAGAGTAAAACCAGATATAGCTGCAGGTGGTATAAACGCAATAGTTACAATGCCGGGAGGGGGAACTAGAGTAGTAAGTGGTTCATCCGTTGCAACAGCTATTACAGCAGGGTGTTGTGCATTAATAATGCAATGGGGAGCTGTAGATGGAAATGATCCTAATTTATATGCAACAGAAATTAGAACTTATTTGATAAGAGGAACAAATATGAGAGTAGGGGATATATATCCAAATGAGCAATGGGGGTATGGAGCAATAGATATGAAGGGAGTATTTGATTCTATAAGGGAAAATTTAACTGGTGGTGTTAGCCAAACGAGAGATAATGAAGAGTATAGTGTAGGTAATCTATTTGTAAGCAAGCCAACAGATATATAAAAGAACAAAATACTCATTAGAGGCATATATTGATTAAAGGAAAAATATTAGAGGAGAATTATATGGCTCAAAAAGGTAGATTAAAGGTACAAAGCTTTGTTAACGAAAGTTATATACCTGTTGAAAATACGAGGATAGTTATAAGGCCATCAGTTGGTGGCCCAGAAACAAAAGAAATAGTCCTATCTACAAATTCTATGGGAGAATCTGAAATAATAGAATTAGATGCACCTCCGTTAGAATACTCTCAACAACCAACAGGACAAGTTCCTTATAGTATGTATGATTTAAGGGTGGAAAGAGAAGGATTTCAAAGTATAGTAATAAACAGATGTCAAATATTCCCTGATGAGTTAGCTATACAACCATGCTATCTTATTGAATCCTTAAATAGATCATACAGAAACGAAAATATAAATGTTCCGCCGAATACATCCAATGTATCACCTACTGCTCCAGGAGGAAGTGTAGTAGAAACCATAAATATTGGCCCAAATGTTTTAAATGGAAATTATCCAGAAAAAATTCCTGAAGAAGAGGAAAAACCATTGCCACCTCCAACAAGTGGGGTTGTTTTGCAAAAACCAGTAGTACCTGAATTTATAGTTGTTCATGCTGGAGGTCCAAATAATACATCAGCACCCAATTACAGGGTTCCTTATAAAGACTATATAAAGAATGTTGCATCATGTGAGATATATTCAACTTGGTCAGAAAATACAATACGTTCAAATATTTATGCTATAGTTTCATTTACTTTAAATAGAATATATACAGAGTGGTATAGAGGTAAGGGAAAGAATTTTGATATAACAAATTCAACAGCATATGATCATGCATTTACTTATGGAAGAAATATATTTGAAAGTATTAGTGAAGTAGTAGATGATATATTTGCAACTTATGTAAGAAGAGTAGGAAGAAAGCAACCGCTATTAACCCAATATTGTGATGGTAAAAATGTATCTTGTCCAGGTTGGATGACACAGTGGGGAAGTAAGTATTTAGGAGATCAAGGTAAGACTCCGTTTGAAATACTAACAAACTTTTATGGAAGTGATATTGAATTAGTTACTGCAGATCAAGTAAAGGGTGTACCAAAGTCGTATCCAGGATATGATTTAGTAATAGGATCATCAGGACAGGAAGTTAGAACTATACAAGAATTTTTAAATAGGATATCCCAAAATTATCCTCTAATTCCTAAGGTTGCTCAGGATGGTATATATGGAGCTAACACAGCAGAAGCAGTTAGGGTTTTCCAAGGAGTTTTCAATTTACCTAAAACAGGTGTAGTTGATTATGCAACTTGGTATAAAATATCAGATGTCTATGTAGGAGTAACAAGAATAGCAGAGTTAAGGGGAAGTGCAAGGTCTGTTCAAAGAATATTTGTTCCTCCAAGGTCTTTTGATAACTATTATGATCCTACA
>DALYNO010000522.1:0-2902 GCA_031975295.1 Anaerocolumna sp.
TCACTGTTATATTCACCATAATCTCCAAAGGCTTTATAAGCTCTAAAATCATCAACATTATCTTGATAATCTTCATACCTGCTAAAAGCAATCTTTTCAAGCTGGTTATCAAAGAAAAAATATTTTGATACCGTATTAATTGTATTTAAAGACTCTAAGAGCTGGCGTTTCATAGTTTCTATTTCTACAATTTTTGCTTCTTTTTGTTGTTGTAATAAAATTTCACTCATACCGTGAATTAAATAAGTGCCTGTTAAAATCATTGGTAATAGACCACCAATTATATATATAAAAATCATTCTATATAAAAGTTTCATCCCAAAAATTCTATCCTTGATTCGTCGAATTCGTATGAAAATCTTTTTCATTTGTTAGAAATTCCCTTCTCATCACTGATTAATGAAACTTTTTCTTTTACTATACCACTTAACAATTTCTCCGCATAGTGCATACCTTTTTTTTCAAGTTCTGACACCATTGCATCATACTTGTCATCGAAATCTTCTTCTTTACTAATGACACAACTAACCAGTCCAGCCCAGGAAATCTCATCTAATTTATTGGAAATCTCATTAAACTTAGTCGGTTTAGAATAGCCCCAGATAGGTGAAAACTTGGGTACTTCAAATTCTGATGCCTGGGGAAAAATATCTGTTAATAATGCAACACCCCAAGCTTGACAGGCAGCCTTTTGTTCTACGTTGTATTCTGCAATCACGGTTTCTTTATTAATAGGTGTATAGGTGTTTCCTGTTGAATCTTCTACCCCAGAACCATAAGAGGGAAGTGGATAAGTATGGAATCCCACACCAGTTTCTTTAATATAATTCTTATCAGTATTGGCTCTTTCAATTTCTTCTTGGGTTCGGTACCGGTTACCAGCTTCATCTACAAAATAATTGAGTCCTTCAATGCCCCAATTGATAAGTACCTGTCCCTCGTCAGAACAAATATAATCCAGGAATTTAATTGCAGTAACAGGGTCTTTGCAGGATTTGGAGATACCTACACCCTGACCGGTTACCATTCCTTGATAAGCTAGAGTAACACATTTCACAGTTTCATCCATTGTTACGGGTAGTCCTGCGTAAGTCTTGCTTAATTTCCCTGCTGCTTTTAACACTTTCTCTGCCTCTGCATAATCCCAATCAGCATCTAATAGAGACAAAACTCTGCCAGAGGTAATTTTAGATATGTAATCTTCGTGGGTTTGCGTTGCGAATTCATTATCTAACACCCCTTCATTATACATTCGATTTAACCAACGAAAATATTCTTTTTCCTTAGCAGTTCGAAATCTATAGATTGCATTATAATTATCATCAATCATCCATTGCCCATTATTAGGTGCACCAGAAGCAATGGAACCGGCTGGATTTCCCAATGTAATCATCCAGTGCCAATCAGTTGTGGATAAAGTTAAGCCTATAGTTTTTAGCCCATCTTCTGTGGTTGGATGAGCGAATAAATATTTTTTGATCATATTCTCATATTCAACTAAAGATTTCGGAATTTTATAATTATTCCATTTAAGCACATCCCATTGTAATTGAGCTGTACCTCCCGTGGAATATACGGTACCTCCAACTGCGTAAGCCGTTAACATGTAGATAGAGGGGTCATCTTTGGAATGTTTTAATTTCTCAAACTCGTCTCCATATAATTTCTTAATATTGGGACCATATTCATCAATTAAGTCAGTTAAATCAATTAGTGCGCCGGCATCAATCAGAATGGATGCTTGGTCCTTTGTAAAAATCAGGTCCGGGTAATTCTGTTCAGCAATCATAATTGCAATTTTTTGCCCATCCGGTGTGATTCCAGATTCAGTTCTTAATTTTACGCCAGTAGCTTCTGTAAGTGTAAGGGCTACTGGGTCAGTCCAAGGATCTTCTGTTTCACCGTTATAAAATGTTAATTCTACAACATTTTTATTCTCACCGTGCATGCTCGACTGATCAGGCTTAACTCCTTTTTTACATCCCCATAAAAGGGTTCCCGCCATTATTATAACCAAAGCAGTTGACAGTATATTTTTTAATTTCATTTAGATATCTCCCTAGACATAGTTTCATTGTTAACGCAATATGTTGCTGCTTATAATAGCCATTGGTATTTGGGTATTTTAGTTACATTATACAACGAAATAAATTTTCACTCAACAATTTTCCACTTAATGAACGAAGCAATTATGAAAAAATAAGTTTATAAACTAAAAATGAGCCAATGCCTAAATCTGAATTCAAACAGCATATAGCTCAATTATAGTATTATTAAGTTATAGATCATACTATCCTTTCTACTGTAAATAAAACAGGAAGAAACTATAATCAATCAGTCATTGATCTGGCATTCTTTCGGTAATTTGTCATCACGAAAGCCTCTAAATACAGGTTGACGAAAAGCCTCCTTATCCGTTGGCATAGATTCTACAATACAAACTAAGTTTGGCTGCAACCAGGTTGCATTGTCATTTCCTTTTGGTAGGTAACCAAAAGGGCTAAAGTCTATTTTTTGATATCCTTGCTGGGCTAACAGTTTAAGACTTACACCTAGTGTTACATGACCTTTATAAATCAATTCGTCTTTATCATATTGGCCTAATATTAAACTTGTCATATTATTATCCTTTGGAATATAACCACAGACTACACAATCCAAAGTAGACATAACTTTACACTTAATCCAATCCTTTGTTTTCTTACCCTGCCAATATAAACTTGACTTTTTCTTTGCTACAATACCCTCTAATTCTTTTTCTTTTACAAGCTCATAGAGTTTTATTCCTTCTGTTTCTATATATCTTGAGATGGATATTAAGTGATTTTCTATAACCACATCTTCTAAATATTTTTTTCTTTCCATTAATGGTAACATAGTAATATCTTTGTCTTTGTAATAC
>DALYNO010000523.1:0-2897 GCA_031975295.1 Anaerocolumna sp.
CTATCCTCGGAAGATTCATAGATGCTGTTACTTAAATAGGGGTTTAAATAAGCAGAAAAATACAATTTTTGTTTCATACCACTTCGATTATTTATGTATATAGAAAAGTACATCTTGTTGGTTTTGTCTACAAATACTCGTACTACAAATCTCATTTCATCGGTTTCTGTTATATAATAAGTACAAGTATTAGTAAAAATTGAATAACGAATAACTTTTGAAAAATTAGACTCCTCAAGGGCTGGTACTGGTAATAAAGACAGCACTTTTTGCTCTTTCTCTCCTTCCCAACCTACAAAAAAAGCAATTTTAGGTTCTTGGCCTTCATTGGCCCTAAGAAAAGGTGAAAATAGCCCATCATTGGCATGCATATAACCAGAAGCGTAGGTCCAGAAATTAAATCCATTTTCACCGTATGGAAACCTATTATCTCCGTCACCACGCGGTATACATAAAATACTACCATCTTCTAAAAAGTATGTATTTCCCGGAAGCTTATTCTTATGATTTTTCTTAAGGTCCAACTTATAGAACTGATCCACATAAAACGCTATACAATCTTTTAAATTATTCATAGTAATACTCCTTGCTTTAATCCATTTGATTATCTAAGGATAAAAATATTTCCATCTGATTTACAATATCTTTAGCAGCTTCTTTAGATTCCATTTCTGCATACACTCGTAACACTGGTTCTGTACCTGAAAACCTGGTAATAATCCATCCATCATTCTCAAAATAAATTTTCATACCATCTTCGTAACTGATTCTATCAATGGGATGACTATAGTCCGGTAATTCTTTATCTATAAATACTTTTTTATATAAATTTACTTTTGTAGCCTCATCAAAGCTGTAATCCTTTTCAACCATATAAAAACTTCCATACTGCTCATGGATTTCCTCTAATAGTTCTGACAGACTTTTACCTGTTACACTCATAAGTTCAATCATTAAGCTGGCAGCAAATATACCATCCTTACCTTGAATATGTCCGCGTATTGTTAACCCACCACTACTTTCACCGCCAATTAATGCATCTTCTCTCTCCATGCCGCTGCTGATATGTTTAAACCCAACCGGAACTTCTATACACTTTTGTCCATAACCTGCTGCTATGCGGTCTAAAAGATGAGTGGTTGCAAGGTTACGAACTACTGCACCTTTTTCACCCTTGTACTTAAGTAAATAGTAATATAAGAGTACCATAATATCATTTGGGTGAATAAATCTGCCCTTTTCATCAATAATGCCCAAACGGTCTGCATCACCATCTGTTGCTATACCTAAATCGTATTTACGATCCACCACCATATCCTTTAGTTTACGTAGTGTTTTTGAAGAAGGTGCAGGTAGCTTTCCACCAAACAAAGGATCGTTTCTATCATTGATGATATCTACTTCACATCTGGCGGAGATAAGCACTGTCTGAAGGCAGGTCTTAGAAACACCATGCATAGTATCTAATAGTACACGTAAACGTCTTTCTTTAATTTTTTGAATATCAATATTTTCAATTATATTATCTATGTATTCGTTAAAGGGATCAAGGATTATGACACTATTGCTTCTGATAGCTTCTTCAAAATTAATTTCAAGCACATCCTCTTTTGTAATCTTTTCAAGAATTACTTCAAGGCGATCAGTAACCTCTTTTGTTGCATCTTTGCCACCATCAGTAAATAATTTAACACCGTTATAATCACTAGAATTATGACTAGCTGTTATTGCCAAACCATATTCTAGGTTTAGCCTTTTAACAGCAAACATAATCAAAGGAGTTGGTGCTATCTCATCAATAAAGTGAACTAAAATATCATTAGCCGCCATGACCTCACTAACCCAAGCTGCCGCCTTACGAGATAAGAAACGTCTATCATATCCAATTACTAATTCAACGGGGTCATCTATGCCTCTACTTTTATACCCTTCTTTCATATATATAGACATTGCCTGGGCTAAGAGCTTAATATTATAACTAGTAAAATCATCCCCTATAATAGCTCTCCAACCACCTGTTCCAAATTTTATCATATGCTTCCTCCTCTTATACTGAGTCTTTCGATTCCAAATGCCTTAAAAAAGGCCGCAAAAATAATAGGAAAAAGATTTAAGTTTTTCTCAAATATTTTCCAATATAAAGGGTTTTTATATATCTATACTTTGTTATCTCGTTAAAATCTTATATCTATCATAAGCTTGATTCTTAAGAAGTAACATATCCTCGATTCCCATTTCCTGAATACGTGCAACAAAATTATCAAATTGATCAATCGGTTTTACACCAACTAAGAATTTCAGTATTTCTTCATTTACATAGGTTAAAATGGGACTCATCTTTAAATCGTATAAATCCTTTTCCTCTTCTTTTAATACTAAGGAAGGATTGTAGGGATAGAAATAATTATTATTCACATAGTAAAATAATTGTTTTCTAACATCATCATTTAAACAGGAAGCTGCTTCATATTCAGGTAACTGTCTCATTCCTATTAGAGGTTGCATACCATTTGACCGAATCCAATTTATAATGCCTTCCTCGCTATTAACGACCTTTTCGGTGTATGTGGGTGTTCCTTCAACCACCTTATAGCTATCCCCTTCCACTCCAAAATTAAATAACATAGAGCCTTCATCACTATATACATAATCAAATATTTTTAATATAGCCATAATTTCTTCCGTAGATGTTGTACTTGAAATACCCCAAGCATATCCTCCTACTGCTGACTGCTGGCTAAAAGTCTTTGGTTCCTGACCCTCTACTAAAACAGGTGGCTGTACAACTTGCCAATTTGTGTCCGGTTCATTCTTAAGTACTTCAACATTTTTATTCTGGCTTGCCACATAACCAACCCAATAGCAGGCTGCTCCTGCTTTATTATTTAAAATATGAT
>DALYNO010000524.1:0-2894 GCA_031975295.1 Anaerocolumna sp.
AAATCACAGATAAGGATTCTTCTAAAAAGTACATTTCATAAGCGTTATTTTCTGTAATTAGCTTGTGCCCGTTGATTTCCTTCTTAGAATTTGGAACAATTGCCCCCTCCATATTCTCTGTCGAGTATCTCTTTTCTGATTTAACTGCTGTTGTATCATCTAAATCTACTGTTTTAAGGGAGGAATACGTCTTTTCTTTAAAATCTCCTGTATTTACAGTCTCAAATATTCTTACCCCCACACTTCTTTTTGATGCGATGTTACTACCGACTAACAGAAGGCATATTATAAATAAAGAAGCACCAATCCATATAATCTTTGATTTATGTTTATTCAAGTCGATACACCACCTCTCCATATAATGCCCGTACGTAATCAACTACCTGGGATACCAGTACATATAAGATAAATAATAATAAAACTGCAATTAAGGCACAGAAAAATGTTAATAATATAATCTTAACTGTTTCCATAACTGAATAATTGTTTATTTCCTTAATGGACATAAATATAAGTACAATCATCCAAGCATAGAGACAGAAATTAGAGAATTTAATTAGGAACATTTCATTTATCGTAACTATATTACTTAGTATGATAATAAAGGGTTTTAATACAATGTAAGGCCCTAGCGAATAGATAAAGGAACAGTATATCTGCTTAAAGGTACCCTCTCCATCATTGATTGTACAAACTAAGTAAGAGCAAATTGTCATTAAAGTAAAAATTGCCAGAATATAAAATACATCCGTAAATATATCATAACTTCCATCTACGACTCTTTTAAACAAAAATCCTGAAGCATATCTGTCTACTAAATAAATGAGTATAAAAAGTACGAACAGAATATTAGCACTCATATAGGATGTTTTTCGTTCTCTTTTTATTCCATAGCACCCATCAATCGGATGTTTTATGTAAAAGCCCATATAATGAATTCGTTTTATGATTGGAAGATGAAATACCCTGCTGGTTCCCTGGGTAATAGCTGCCGGTATCCTATTTTTTCTCTTTAGCACTCCCATAACTTTAAAAAGTGCAAATGCAAGTAACAGAATGCCAAGGCCTGTAATTAAATTATCTTTTATCCATATGTTTCTAACTTCCCAAAAGGCGTCGGAAAATCCCTGATAATCTTTTGCCATACGAAAATATTTTAAAGCTGTACTATAATGTTCCTCTTGCAAAAAAGACTGCCCCATAGCCATATTAGCATAGTCAAATAGGCTGTTCATTTTTAGTACTTCCTCCAGGGGCTCTTTGCTTTTGGTGTATTTTCCATTCTGGTATAAAGAAAGGGCTTCATGAACCAGGTCAGTAAATTCAGTTGTTTTAAATACCTGAATTTCATTTTTTTCCTGATCAAGTACATATAGTCTATTCTCATTGTCTACATCTATGGCAACAGCTTTTTGAAATAAACCAATACGTAGACGGCCTGCGTCTTTACCACCAAAAATAAATAACAAACTGCCATCTTTGTTGCATTCATAAATATAACCATCTTCTGAGGTCATATAAATATTTTCATAATTACCTACTGCTACCGCGGAAGGAAGTTCATCGTAGGCATCAGATTCAAGCATATTTTTACCAGCAACATTTAATTTCTTCAGTGAATTATAGCCGGCCCCCTGGGTTGTGGTATAAATCAACCCTTTTGCATCAATATTAAGATTATTAGGTGTTGGCGGAAGAATTTTAGGAAGCTTGGCAAGCTGTTCGTCTGTAAGCACCAATCTTCTAAAAACATCTATTACATTCACACTGGTCATATTTGTTCCAAAATATCCAAGGAATGTACCACCGCCAGTAGGGCTGATCTGTACAATACCATTGGTATTACCCTCACAGATGATATACATAATCCCTTTTGCATCTACTGCTATCTTCTGTGGTTTAAAAGCCATATCCTTACCATAAAGAGGATGGTTAGGCTTCGTATATTCTAATAGTACTTCTCCCTCTTTGCTAAACACAATCACCTTGGCTGCATCCTTATCTGCAACATATAACTTTTTATCACGTGTTACAAATATACCTGTAGGTGATTTTAATACATCCTCCCCATATATCCTTAATAAATTACCAGCTGTATCAGATACCAAAACCCTCTTACCCTTAGTATCTGCAATATAAATTTCTTCATCTTCCGTTATTAACATATCAGAAGCATTGGTAAAATTATAATCTCCCACCTTGGTTATGGTAGCTACTGGTGTATAGGCTGTCTGCGTCTCAATAATCCTTCCATAACCATCCTGGGTAAAAGTCTTATAAGGTGTATCTGCATATGTAAAAGCTGAACTACATATAAATCCGACTAAAGAAAACACTAGGATTGCCCTACTAATTTTTTTCATTTTTCTACCACTAAAGCTATTTATCAAAGCCACCTTAAAATCACTCCCCGTATTCTTAAGTCTGGCCCACTTGATACCTTTCATCTTCAAACCTCCTCCATACTGAATATAAGTTTCAACTATTTAATTCCTGAATGTGCCATGGTATTCATTACATTACGTTGTAAAATAATAAATAGGATAAGATTTGGTACAAACATAATTAAGGAGGCTGCCGCAGCCATTCCTTGACCGGCAATGGTATTGCTGACATTTGTTAAAGTATTCATATAAAAAGGCAAGGTTCTTAATCCTTCATTACTAATATAATAGGTAGGACTGGCTATATCTCCCCATACCTGTTGAAAAGCAAGAAGTGCTCCTGTTGCAACCGCAGGTTTTATAAGAGGTAATATGATCTTTCTATATACCTTAAAATCACTGGCTCCATCTATGTATGCTGCTTCAATCAAAGCATCCGGTACCTGATCAATAAACTGCTTGATCAGAAATAAACAAACTGGCATGGATATAAGTGGTAATATAAGTGCG
>DALYNO010000525.1:0-2880 GCA_031975295.1 Anaerocolumna sp.
GTGCAAATTGCCATCGTAATATAAAAAGTAGGGCATTTGTCGGGCAACTCATATTTATCAATTCATATCTGATAGACTATAATTCAAATAAGTAATAAAATTACGGTTATACATTTTCTTCCCGGTAGCTCTTTTTTATATCTTCAATTAATACACTGGCAACTTGATAGAATCTGGCAACCTTTCCACTTTCTTTTGCTTCTCTAAGTTCAATTGTGTTTTTGAATCTGGATATATCCTGCAATCCTTCTAATGACTTTATATACTCCTGTTTCCATTCATATATATCATCATTACTTAATTGATAGGTATTAGCTTCTGCAATAGCTCTATCCTCTTGCTTGGTCATAAATAATATAAAAAAGTATTTTTTTAAGGCATCCTGATTTCCATTCATATGATATGCTTCCAAAAACGTATTAAGTGCCCCTTGGGGTCCCTTACTATGTAATAGCGCCACACCCATATTATAAAATATTCTTCCTTTTATATCATCTGTTAAAGTTGCAAATTCCGTATCTTCTATTAATTCTTCAAATTCTGCCAATGCTTTTGCATACTGTTTATATTTCAGATAATTGGAAGCTCTTTTCACACTTAACTCAACTGGGGGTAAATGAATAAATTCATCTAAAGTAAATAATAATTCTTTTATCTGATCCTCCCCATAATAATCACAGCTTAATAGAATACAAACCACAATATCTTTATAACCAGCCTCAGAAGCAATCAGTTGCCTTAACTTTTGAGCAGTCTCTATTAATCCTAATTGGTCTTCCATCCATCCAATCAATCTCTCTTCCCTTAATTCCTGGGTCAGTGTTGTTACATTTTGATAGACGTAATAACATAATTCCTCTATAGAGAATACATTGGTATTTGTTATTTTAAAACAATAAGGCTCTAGGGCCTCTTTTCCATTACAAAGAATTAGTTTTCCCACATTTTCATCCTTCCTAAGTGGAACTTATATATCTGGTATTTTAAATGGTAATTTCCTGAATCCATGTTTTATTGGACGAAGGATAAAACATGCCAAAGCCCTTATCCTTAGCGGTTATTTTAACTGTACCCTTGTCCAGAAAACAGACTTGTAACTCTACCCTTGTGGTTTTATTTGGTCTTATTGGGATATCTGTTAGTGTAATGGTTTCTTCTCTGACCTGGTACTTTAACCTGTCTTTTAATAAAAGGGTTATGTTGTTACAATCATCAAGTATAAAATCCAAAGTATTTTTGGCATTGTACCAGGGCATGGTTCCCTTTACCATAAGAATATCCGATAACTTACCATCTTTTATGCCTTTTACTAATATGTCTGTAGTAATCATTTCATTGTCTATTAGTATAAAATCATTTGGATGATTACCTGCTTGTTTTTGTGCTGCATAACATGCTCCTTTAGAATAAAGGTTCTGTCCCTTAAATACACGTCTGCCTACACATAATTCTTTCAGTGCTTTATCTGACCAAGTCCCTTCAAAACCTTTGCCAGTAATATAAAGGGTAGTAACATATTGTCTATACAGTGTGTTTTTGGCAAGGTTTAAGAAAAAGTAATTCAACCTATCCAAAATCTCATTATCCATGGTTTCCATTACTTGCTCAAAACTGAGTTCTTCCTTTAAATCCCTACTTGTGATTGCCGCTACATAGGGTGTAGATTTACGGTCTATGAGGATTTGATGATACGTTAACCCCTCTTCATCAAAATCAAAGAGTCCAACATCACTCATCCACAGCTCTTTTGGTTGGCACAACGCATAATATCCATAACTTGCCCCATGATTCTGAATCATGACCCTATCCTCGTTCATGCCAAGAGCCTCTAAGGCTGTTAAAATCCGCTCTCTTAATATTGTGTTAGTCTGTTTCAGGGTAATACAAAGCATAAGAATACTTTCACTGGGATAATATTTTTTTAATATTTGCAAACATTTACGCAAATATTTCTCCAGAAGAGCCAAGGGTGAAAAACTTACTGAAAATATCTCAATATCATCACCTAGACAAACTTTATCCAGTAATTTATCTATTACAATGCCTTCTCCTCTTGCTTCAAGTACATATGACTCTTCTCCAAACACCCATTCTTTTTTATCATTTTTAATTCCAAGAGCAGTGGGAAAAGTTATATTAATTGTTTCTGGTTCTAAATTTTTTTTATGAAAAACACTTAATTGGGTATAACTTTCACACAAGTCTAATCCAACTATAAGATTCTTTTGTTCTCCCATCTACTACTCCTTTCCTTAATATAACATTTAGCAATCTAGAAAACGTCTAATTGTCTTTTATATCCTTATATCATTTTAAATAACTCATTAGCCAAATGTTTTGTAGTTACAAAGTTATCAATTCCTTCTAATAGTGTTTTATCATCTTTTAGTTCCAATGCCGTTAACAAGAAATTTATCTGATTATACCAGGTATCTTCCTCTAACTTCATATCTTGGCCTAAAGAAACATTCACACTCTCAGTAATTACTACCTGACCATCGTCACTTTCTTCTGTTATGTAATATCGAATATTCTCATTGTAAAAAAGAACAAAGTCTTTTATATGGATTCCCTGAAATACATTAGGCATTACTTCCGTTTTGAAATCCTCCATCTCATCCCCCATTTGATAGTGAAGAGTAACTTTATTTGAGGTACTGGTAATATATTCAATGAAAAAACGGTCGCTAATCTGGGTATGAATATTTACAACATCACTAAATCTTTTGAAAAAAGGTAGTACAATTCCCATTTTCATAAATCTATGGACATTCATATCAATGAATTCAATCTCGCCTTCACTATAACATTCTTCATTAGAAAGCTTCTTTAACAGAGCCATCATACAGATATCATTCTCTTCGAAAACCAGCTCTTTCT
>DALYNO010000526.1:0-2880 GCA_031975295.1 Anaerocolumna sp.
CAAAGGAACAAATCATATTATAAAATTCAGATTTTGCACCTACATCAATACCTTTTGTTGGTTCGTCAAGTATCAAAACTTTAGGATTTGTGGTAATCCATCGTGCTACAATGCACTTTTGTTGATTTCCACCTGACAACTCAACTATCTTTTTATCTGGCGATGGGGTTTTTATTCTAAAATCTTTAATACCTTTGGCTGCAATTTCTCTTTCTTGTTTTCTATTCACTATACCAAAACCATTGGAATTTTGGTCCAGCATAGAGATATTAATATTTTCGCTTACACTTAAGTTAGATAGTATTCCCTGAAGCTTTCTATCTTCAGGTACCAGCACAATACCATTTTTCATAGCATCTTTGGGAGATTTGTTTACAATACGTTTGCCTTCCAGATAGATTTCACCTGTTTTCATAGGATTGGCTCCGATAATGGCTCTCATAACCTCCGTCCGCCCTGCCCCTACTAATCCAGAAAAACCAAGTACTTCTCCTCTTCTAAGTTGAAACGAGGTTTCTTTTACATAATCTGATGAAATACCTCGTACATCAAGAAGTACATCTCCAATCACTTTGTCCCTGTCAAGACTCCTGTAAATGTCGCCCAAATCACGTCCAACCATCATCTTAATCATCTGACTCTCTGGAACAGCTCCTGTTACAACAGTATCCACGTATTTCCCATCCTTAAAGATAGCAACCTTGTCTGTGATACGTTGTATCTCATCCATTCTATGAGATACATAAATGATTATTTTACCTTCTTGCTTAAGTTTACCAATAATAGAAAATAAACATTCTATCTCTGAATCGCTAAGGCTTGCTGTAGGTTCGTCAAAACATATTACTTTAAGATTCTTCCTACTATAAGCCTTCATAATTTCTACCATTTGTTGATAAGCAATACTTAAATCCTTTACCTTAGTGATAGGGCTAATTGGCAGACCAAAATCCCCTATAATTTTTTGAGCCATCTCATTGGCCTTTTTGGTATTGATAACTCCAAATTTATTCACAGGCATGGTTCCAAGATAAATATTTTCAGCAACTGATAGTTCCATTAAAATCTGCCGCTCTTGATATATAACACTAATACCTTCTTCAATTGCTTCATGTGGAGTCTTAAAATGTTTCTTAACTCCATCTAATAAATACTCTCCCTCGTCAGGCTGATAATCTCCATTTAACACTTTTAAAAGTGTTGACTTACCAGCTCCGTTTTCTCCAAGAAAAGCAAGAACCTCTCCGCTATTTGCCTGAAAGCATATATTATCAAGAGCTTTCACTCCAGGAAAATATTTGGATATATTCTTAAACTCCAATACACTACCCACTTGCTAGCCTCCTTTACTTATACAACTATATTCGCTAATGGAACAATAATGAAAATTCACAAGTGTACCTTTACGTTACATCATTTCGCATAGTATTCCTTTCACTTCATCAATATCCCTTGTAAATAACATACATTTTATATGGTTTTGATCTTGATTCCATGCTTTTAAAAGATATTTTCTAGCTTCATCCAACTGACCCAGCCCAATATTCCCCAGTGCAATCAAGTAATAGCAATGTGTACTATTTCTTAAATCCAAATCATCATTAAAAATCATAAAATCAGGTAAAGAAACTGCAAAATATCCTATACGCATTTTGTCAAAAATATGTTTTTCTCCATAATTAATAAGCTTATAGAATCTGGAAATAGCTTCTGCCTTCCTATTAAGTTTCAAAAATGCAAGTCCTTGAAACAAGATAGCATCAGCTGGCTGATCATTATAAAACATTGCCCCCGCTGGTTCTCCATCTCCTAAGGTAGCTTTGTTAAAATATTCTGTGGCTTCCTCTGCCTTCCCTAATTTTTCATTGACAATACCAAGATAGTAATTTGCTTCATTATCTTTTGTACCTTCTAATTTGCCTTCCCCTAAATTCTCAGGATACACTAAAATCTTCTTCAAATAATGCTCTGCACCATGATAGTTTCCTGATTTAATCTCACTTTTTGCCAATGTAAGTAAGGCAATTGTGTACTGAGCCGTGATTTTTCCTTCTCCGCCTTCCCAAGGATGGAAGGTTCGGCTCATAATATAGTCATATGCTTCTTTATGTAAATCATTTATATTGAGCAAGGTAGCGTACTCGATACACACATCATCACGTTTTGAAAATGTCTGTGAGTACTGTTGATACATTTCTAGTCTATCTTTTGCAGACTTTCCTAGTTTCTTGTATAATTGATCTAATTCCAGGAATATCCTAGCATCTGTTGTATCTAAAGCAAAAGCCTTCTCCATTGCATCTTTTGCTTTACTGGGATCATTCACTTTATTATAATAAACCAAAGAAAGATTTCTAAATACTGTAGGAAAATTCTTATCAAGTTCTGCTGACTTTTCCCATAGTAATTTCGCTGTTTCATACTGTCTTTTATCGTAATATAGATTTCCCAGATAATAATGTGCTTTGGGTGATGCCTTTCGTTTATCAATTGCAAATTGTAACACCAGCATATCCTCCAGTTTATTCGGAAATGTTACGCCTGCCTTTGTAAGCTCTGCTTCCCTCAGGTATCTGAGAGTATCCTCTTCCCTACCCATTAAATTACTGTAATAAGCCATATAATATTTCAATAAGGGTTTTTCTATATTACACTCTTTAAGAATTGCATAGGCTTCTTCGTAAAAGCCTCCTTCACAGTAATCTCTTGCTGTTTGGAGATAATTTTCATCAAAACCTCTCATTAAGTGATTCATTTCGTCAAGTATATCCGTCTGCTCTGTTAAAAGATAGCTTTCATATAAGGACAAATAATCAAAGGGATCTATATCCAGGTTTAGCGAAATCCAAATCTTGGCATTCTCAAGCATACCTAATTTTC
>DALYNO010000527.1:0-2859 GCA_031975295.1 Anaerocolumna sp.
TCTTGTCTGATATTATATATAATACTTTGGCCCATTAATTGGAGTATCCAAGTTTGTAGAAAGTTACAGAGAAAACTCCCCACTAATACCAATAAATAAATGAGTGCAATCTTTTTAACTCCACCAAAATCACCTGTCCCTATAAAATTATCTATAACTTCCCCCACTAAAATAGGTCGGTATAATTCTAATCCTGTAATACTAAGTACTAATATTAATGCAAAAACACCCCAATACCAATATGGTTTGGCATATTTTAGAAGCCTTACTAGTACATGTCCTTTAACGGACTGCTCTTTTTCATTCTCCATTGTCTCATCCATTTTAACAAAACCTTTCTGTACTGTATTATACTGCTTCTAATTGTTTTTCCAACTGTTGCTTTTCATACATTTTGGCATAGATACCGCCTAAGGCCAGTAACTCCTCATGAGTACCGTACTCTGCCATCTCCCCTTCATCAAGTACTAAAATATTATCCGCATTAGAAATTGTGGAAATACGGTGAGCAATGATTAGAGTGGTCTTACCGGCTCTATTCTTTTTTAGATTGGCTAATATTTGTTCTTCCGTATTGGTATCTACCGCTGATAAAGCATCATCTAAAATTAGTATGGGTGCATTTTTAAGTAAAGCTCTTGCTATAGAACTTCTCTGTTTTTGCCCACCGGATAAAGTTACACCCCGTTCTCCAACAACCGTCTCATACTGCATAGGAAAATCCATAATATTATCATGGATACAAGCTTCCTCTGTAGCTTGGTAAATATCTTCATGGATGACTTCCTTTACACCAAAGGCGATATTATTTTTTAGGGTATCAGAAAACAGGAAATTATCCTGTGGTACATAAGCAATATTTTCTCTTAAGGTCTTTAACGGTATTTTTCTGATATCATGACCGTCAATGGTAATCATACCTGGCTCTGTATTATATAATCTTAGTAAAAGGTTTGATAACGTAGTCTTACCGCTTCCTGTTCTACCAAGTACCGCCAAAGTGGAACCTTCCTTTACCTTAACATTTATATCCTTTAAAACTTCCGGCAATTCTTTCACATATCGGAAGGAAAGATGTTGAAAGGAGATATTTCCTTTTAGTTCTGTTATATCTGACACATTCTTATCATCTACTACCTCTGGCTCTTGGATAAAGATACCGTGAATTCTTTTTAGCGAAGCAATACCCTGTGATATAAACGTTATACTCTCACCTGCTGCAAGCATAGGCCAAACCAACATGCCAATATATTGATTAAAGGCAATAAATCTGCCTAATGTAATATCTCCCTGTATGGTTAAATATCCGCCGTATAAAAGGGTAAGTAAGCTGGATATGCCAATAATCACGTCCAGTAAGGGCATTATAAAAGCTTGTAGTTTTACCACACTCATGTTTCTATCTTTATTAAGTTGATTTGCTTTAGCAAAAGCTTTCAGTTCTTCTCTTTCCTGCACAAAAGCCTTAATAACACGGATACCCGAAATACTTTCCTGCACCTGATCTGTCAGATCAGAAAATGCTTGCTGCTTCCTTGCAAATCTTCTCTCTGCTGATCTACCATAAAATATTCCACCGATTAGTATAAACAAAAGTGGAATTATCGCAAGCAGGGTAAGCTTAAGATCCACATATAAAACCATCTTAGCCAAAACCATTACTGTCATGATACAAGCATCAAATGTAGTAATAACGGCTGGTCCAGTAAACATTCTGATGGCATTTAAGTCATTGGTAAAATGGGCCATCAAATCTCCAGTCTTATTTTTATTGTAATAACCCATGGAAAGCGTTTCTAAATGAGCAAACATGTCATTTCTCAGGTCATATTCAATCTGTCTGGCAGAACCAAAGATAAAGTATCTCCACCCAAATCTGCCAAGTGCCATAATCAGACCTACAATTAGAATATTTATCACTCCATGTAAGACACCATGAAAGCTTAAAATTCCTCCTTTTAACCCATCTGTTATCTCTCCTGTAAACTGTGGAATATATAATCCCGCAAAATCTACAACAAAAAGTGTGAAGATTCCCATGAAATATTTCCATTTATATCTTTTTAAATATCCAAACAGCATACTTTTCTCACTCATATTAAACTCCTTATGTCTAACGCTTTATGTTATAAGAATCCTGGTTAATACCAGTCTCTTTCATAATATCTTTATAAAAGCCTTAAGTATTTTAGCACATTATACAATTATCTATCATTTATTTTTAATTTTCAATAGGTTTTTGGATTTTTATGAATAACATCTACCATTCCCCCTATGAAGAATGGTAATTTAGCCTTTTCTACCATAAGAAGAATGCCCTGTAAATGAATGACTCTTGTATAAAGCTAACCAAAGCTATATACAAGAGTCTGTTTTATCAATATTTTAGATTACGTTCCATCATCTAATAGTTTAAGAATCAATTTTCTTTCTTATCAATATCTACACCAAATCCATTCATTAAATGCTTTTGACCTATATTATGCCCTAAACTGGAATAAATCTGATTCAAACCTTTTCTGTATAAAAAGCCAAAAACAAAAAGCACTAAAAATAAAACAATAATTTCCATAAAGTTAGCCTCCTTTTTTAATTTGTTATAGATTACTATAACGAATTTATATTTATTTTATTTAAGCACAATACAACTTGAATCACTTATACTACATCCTATATGATAACTACAAAAAAACACTATAATTCCTTCTTCCCTTTTCCACCAACAAACCATCCTACTGTAGTTATAATAAGGCTGGCAATTACTCCTGCTATAATATTCATAACACCCATATCTTGTTTAACTAATGCTACCAGAAGTTGTATTACCATGATAAATATAAAACATCTAAATACAATTCT
>DALYNO010000528.1:0-2858 GCA_031975295.1 Anaerocolumna sp.
AAGGGTGTTTCATCATCCATAATTCATTTGGCGATATGGCCCACTTCAGTTGCCATACCAGTAGCAGTAACCATTGCAGTACCTCTGCCATATGTAACAATTCCAGTTGCCATAACCATATTATGGCGGTCGGCAAGGAGGGTATCAGCAGTCAGAATAGAATCAGCATATTTTTCTACAGGATGGGATTCGCCTGTTAAAGACGCTTCGTCTATTTTTAAATTGACGGAGGATAAAAGCCTTGCATCAGCCGGTACAAATTGACCAGTTTCTAGATGGATAACATCTCCTGGTACCAGCTCCTTAGCATCAACCTGTTCTAAAATCTGATCTCTCAAAACAAGAGCAGTAGGTGCAGACATTTTTTGTAAAGCTTCTAATGATTTTTCTGCCTTACTTTCCTGCAATACTCCTAGTATTGCATTTAATGTAATGATGAACAAAATAATGACAGGATCAACAAAATCTAATTCGCCATGGAGTAAAGACACTAAAAATGATATGAATGCAGCTCCAATTAGGGTTATAATCATGAAATCTTTAAATTGACTAAAAAAACGAAGTAAAATATTTTTTTTCTTTTTGGCTTCTAATTGATTTGGACCATATTTTTTTTGCCTCTTGGCAGCTTCTTTTTTAGATAGACCAAGTTCAGGAGTACATTCCAGTAGTTTAGCAGTTTCTTCTTTGGAAATATTATGCCAGTTTACCATTGCAACCTCTTTTCATAATAGAATATTTTATGAGACCTTGGTAAAAATATTGGAAATTAATAGCTTTACCTTAGCCCTATCTATCATTTAGCTCCTTATAATAAGTATGTCTTAGGTAATTATATGAATCGGTTTAGAAAAGCATTCGTTAAGAAGATGAAAATGAAAAGAAGATAATAGGAATAGAAGATATGACATTTACTTTGTCTTAATTTATCATATAATAAGAATAGTGCGTCAAAAAATAGAAAAAATTAAAAGTTGAAAGCAAATTAAACAAGAGAGGAAAGCCACAGCGATACTTTCAACTTTTTTGTGGCAGTATCATTCTAGGATTGATACTTAGGTAAAAAAATGGCTAAAAATCTTACACATGACATGACTTTGGGAAATCCCACGGGATTATTGCTTAAGTTTTCTGTTCCTATGTTAATTGGAAACTTATTTCAGCAAGTATATAATATGGCAGATGCAGTGGTGGTTGGTAACTATGTAGGTAAGGATGCTCTCGCAGCTGTAGGTACCACAGGTCCTATATCCTTTTTTATATTTGCATTAGCATTAGGATTATCAGCTGGTATATCAATTATCATATCACAATATTTTGGAGCAAAAGATGAAGAAAATGTAAAAAAAGGGTTTGCCACTGCTGCTTATACAGTTATTGGTGCCAGTTTAATTATGGGGGTCTTGGGAGTTATATTCAGTAGACCTTTATTACAACTACTAAATACACCTGAGAGGATTATAGATCAGGCTGTTATTTACTTAAGAATTACAAGTTTTGGTATTGTTTTTATTGGTGCCTATAACGGTATGGCATCAATTTTAAGGGCTTTAGGTGATTCGTTATCACCATTATACTTTTTAATTGTAGCTTGTTTAATGAACATAGTATTAGATCTTATTTTTGTTGTAGTATTTCACTGGGGTGTTGCCGGTGTTGCTCTGGCAACAATAATATCACAATTTGTAGCTGCACTAGGTTGTATTATTTTTGCAATTAAGAAAGTTAAAATATTAAATATGCCACTCAAGGAATTCGTCCCTGATAAAGCAATTTTTAAAAAGTGTTTAGCCCTTGGTATACCAGTGGCTATACAAAATTCCTTTGTATCTTTATCCACAATGGCACTCCAATCTGTTATAAATGGATATGGAGAGACTATTATGGCAGCAGCAACTGCAGCATCAAGAATTGAACAATTAATATTACAACCTGGTATGTCAATAGGAGCAGCAGTAGCAGCTTATACAGGCCAAAATATAGGAGCTGGTAAAATTGAAAGAGTAAAACAAGGATTTAAGTCTTCCACCAAAATTATTCTCATATTTAGCTTTATCATGCTTCCAATGGTTTACTTTGGAGGAGGCCTTATTATGGATTTGTTTACCTCAACCAGTGATAAAGATGTGATGGAAATTGGTATACAAGCTTTAAGAGTACCTTGCTTTTTCTACTCCTTTGTGGGTATGATTTTTGTCACAAGGAATCTTTTAAGTGGAGCAGGAGATGTTAAAATTCCAATGATAATGGGACTTACAGAAGTAATTTGCAGAGTTTTATTTGCAAATATATTATCTACCATATTTGGATATCATGGTATTTGGTGGGCAACTGGTCTGACCTGGATGTTGACTTGCTTTGTAGGTTTATCAAGGTACTTCTCAGGTAAATGGAAGAATAAGTCCATTATCTCTATGAATGCCTAAATTTCTTTCATTCGTTTTCCTCTAATATGACTTATTAGAAAGAGTAGAAACAGAGCTAGTAGTGGTGTAATAATATCTTTGTATCTACTATAATATCCTAGTACAAGGCTCCAGTTTTCCCTCATAATATAGCCAAGGCCAATTAAGATGGAATTCCAGATGGTGATACCAACTAACGAAGATAAAACATAAACGGTTGGATTCTGCCCAGATGCACCAGCAATAAAGGCAATATAAGTTCTGCAGATAGGGATTAGTCGCCCAAAGCAAACTGCAAACCCACCATACTTTTTGAACTTTTCCTGAGATGCCTTTAGTCCCTTTTCTGATTTGGGAAACTTTTTTATAATCTTCTCCAATAAAGCAGCTCCACCTAGTCTGCCAATGAAGAAGCAAAAAGTTGTGCCAATAATGCCGGCAAGAATGCTTAAT
>DALYNO010000529.1:0-2838 GCA_031975295.1 Anaerocolumna sp.
TAAAGAGAAGCTGCCGCTTCACGATTTTTCAATCGTAAAGCGACAGCCCCTTTTTCAATATTTATATTATGTTATAAATAAACCTCTAAACTCATTTTATTCTAGGATAGGTTTGATTTCATTTTTAGGTATTTTTTTAAGGTAATTACATGCATAGGATAGAATATTTCTATGTTAGAAGAAAGCAGATTTTCTAAATCAGATAGGGAAATCCATCTGAGATTCTTAGTTTCGTTACTTTCGTATAGCATATCCCCTGTAGTACTGCAAATAAATGTTTCTACCAGAATGGGATAAGTTCCCTTAATATTTTGACTACAAGAAAAGGGTGTGTAATTTAAAACTCTGTATCCATTTAATTCAAGAACCATAGCATCTTCCTCGCCTTGAATCAGAGAAACAGTTAGTCCAGTTTCTTCTTTTACTTCTCTTCTTAAACAATCATAAATATTCTCAAATTCTCTTATTTTTCCTGCAGGAATTTCTAATAGACCATATTCTGATTCTGCATCTTCTTTACAGCGTTCCTGAATTAATATATAGTCTATGTTATGTATTCTCTTCTCAATAATTCCACCAACATCAGGTTTGGTAAATAACTCCATTTCAGTACCTCTTTATTTTTCTTTTAAAATTTCAAAATCATAAACAGTTGATGCATTAACTTGTATTGTGTATGACTTTAACATGATAATATTGTAGCATAAATACTTTCTTTACATAAGTTCATTTGTGAAAATTAAATTAATAATATTTGAAATTTAATATTATTAAACTTATAATGAATCATCATGATTTACCAATTAGGAGGAATAAAAAATGAAACAATCCATTGTACACATCGCATTAGTTGTAAAGGATTATGATGAAGCTATTGCATTTTATACAAACAAACTTCATTTCTCATTAATAGAAGATACTTATCAACCAGAGCAGAATAAACGTTGGGTGGTTGTAGCTCCTCCAAATTCCGCAGGTACTACTATATTGCTTGCCAAAGCCTCCAAAGAGGAACAAGTACCTTTCATTGGTAATCAAACGGGCGGAAGAATATTTTTATTTCTGGGTACAGATGACTTTTGGAGAGATTATGATAAGATGAAGGAGATTGGCATTGTCTTTATACGAGCTCCCAAAGAGGCTGATTACGGAACTGTGGCTGTATTTCAGGATTTGTATGGGAATCTGTGGGATTTGGTGCAATTTAATGAGAATCATCCAATGGCGTCCAGAGTATAAGATAGATGAAAGGAACCTAGGGATTTGAAAATGTCCATAACTTGATTCTTGGTATCTAATGAGAGAATAGAAGAGATGGTTTATTAATATAAAAGAGATGGTTCATTATCATAGAAGAAATGATTTATTAACTTAGACATGATGAAACTCCATAGAGCGAGTATTACAAATATCCTGTAGAACAAAGAATGTGCAAGGTAAATTCTTGCGCTGACGGGCTGTGACGCAAGGAATATTCTTCCATGGGTGCATCATGTGTATTCTGCCCTCCAGGGCTTTTATGGTATTGGAAGTTCGGAGAATTTTCCGATACCATAAAATACCATAAAAGATTCATAGAGCAAGGCAGAACAGCCTTGCTCTATGAAATACGAAATTTGATTAGATATGTAGATATAATCTTTAGTTGTATTTTCTTCCATCAATGAAGATTTGCTCAATTTGATAGGAACTATCTGTGATGATAAAGTCAGCTTTTTTACCAATTTCTATTGACCCAATTTCCTGATCAGCCTTAATCGCTTTGGCAGGTATTAGAGTAGTACTAAGTATTGCTTGTTCAATGGGCACTCCAAATCCAATGGCACGTTTCATGGCTTCATAAACATTAACAGTAGAACCAGCTATTGTTCCATCGTCCAGTGTTGCTCTCATGTCTTTCACATTAACTTTCTGACCACCAAGTTCATAGATACCATCTTCTAGTCCGGCAGCACACATGGAATCGGAAATTAAGATTAATTTATCGGAATTGGCTTTATAAATTAGTCTAACAACACTTGGATGTACATGAATTCCATCACAAATTAATTCTGCATGGGCTTTGTGATCTGTAAAGGCACCAACAATACCCGGTTCTCTATGATGCAGGCCGTTCATTGCATTAAAAAGGTGAGTAACATGGGAGGCACCTGCATCAAATGCTTTCATAGCAGTATCATAATTACTGCTGGTGTGAGCAAGAGATATGGTAACAGTGTCGTGGTATTTTTCAATAAATTCAAAAGCACCTGGAAGGGTTGGATCTATATCTATGATTCTAATATTATTACCAGAGGCTTCATAAAGGGCATCAAACACTGAATGATCAACTGGCATTAAGTATTTAGGATCATGAGCGCCTCGTTTATCAACGCCTAGAAAGGGCCCTTCCATGTTAATACCTATAATTCTGCTACCTTTTAGTTCACCTTCCATAGCTGATTTGATGTTTTTCATTGCTTGTAAGTGGGTATCCATATCAATTGTCATTGTTGTTGCCAAGATAGAAGTTATACCTTTACTTGCATAGAAATCACACATCTTTTCAATTTCTTCCGTATTTGCTTGAATAAAATCATATCCCATACAACCATGGGAATGAATATCAATACATCCCGGTAAGATAAATTTACCCCTAAGATCCATTACGTCAGATAATTCCTCAATATCTTGTGAGGCTGGATTACTATCTTTGATGTCTGAAAATCTACCATTTTCAACTTGAATATCTACTTTTTGAAAATGTCCGTCTACAAATACATTCGCATTTCTTAAGATCATAAATATCCTCCTAGTATAATAATGATATAGCCACAGATAGCTATATAGTTAATAAGT
>DALYNO010000530.1:0-2823 GCA_031975295.1 Anaerocolumna sp.
TAAAATTCTAACTGCACCTATATCAGGATTCATCTCCTTATCTACCATACCACCATTGGTATTCTCCACTGCCTCTACTGAAAGTACACCAATATCTGCTACACTCTTACCCTGTATAAGCCAAGGTTCTGCCTTCTCTAATGCCTCATATGCCTGACCAATTAAGGAATAAGTAGCCATATCCATTTCTCCGCTTGGATGAAGTTGATCTCCTACGGAAACACCTGCACCATTTGCCATGGATAACGCAACTTCATATTTCAATGCATTTGGATGCTTAAACCCGCCAAATTCTCCCCAGGATAAGTGAAACTTACCTGTCATTCCCAAGTAATCTATATGCAAAGTCTTTGCATAAGCTGCCGATAAGGGAAAATGATCATAACCCCAGCCTCCAGTAGGCAGACTTTCTAGTTCTAAATGGGTATTCAGTCCTGCAAGATCTCTTCTACCCCTTCTAATATGGCCTCCATTATGAAACACGGGTAATCCTGGCTTAACACTATCTATTGTACTTCGCACTTGTATACCATAGTTCTTATAAACTTTTTCCGCTAGGGTTAACACATCCTTTTCATCAAGAGGATTCAGTCCTTCTGCTTTCATGGCTTCCCTGCAATACTTGCAATAGCAGGGCTGTACCCCTATTATGTCAAGAAATATTCCATCAACCACATATTCTGCACATACTTCTCTTATCTGATTTAGCAAATAGGGTAGGTACGGAGAGTTTATACAGAGTTTATGATAACCTGGCTCTAAAAAACTTTTAGTCCAAATCATTGAGTCATCCTTCAGCCTTACCAGCCACTCAGGATGTTCTACAGCCATTCTCTCATCAAATCCTGCGGAAAGATATACTGGTGTCTTAACACCAATTTCATGTGCAGCTTCTATTTGCTGTCCCAGCAGATCAAAACCCAACCCCGGATGCATTTCATTGCATTTAGAAGGATGATATGCAAAGCCATGGTGGCATTTAGAAAACAATGTTATAGAATCCACGTGACCCATTTTCAGGGCATCTTGAAATTGTTCTTTCTTAAACTTTTCACCTATATTTTCAATCTTTTCACTGGTATGAAAATCTAAGTGTACCTGCCTATACCGCATACTGCACCTCCTGGCTCATATTAATAAAATAGTGCCGTCTCAACTTATTATTTCCAAGAAACGGCACTACTTTTTCACTTTATTTTGTAGCTAGCCAATCATTCATCTGTTTTTGAATTTCTGCAACAATTACGTCATCACCAGCTTTTACTAATTTATCAACAAAATCTTTATATAGTGCATCTGCATCAGGTGCTGCACCAGAATTTAGAGTAGTTTTATACTCGCCAATAACAGCATTGACTTGAGCAAGTTCTGTTTTAATAGGGTCTGTATCTAATGTAAAGCCTTTTAACTTAGATGGAGCCGCTTCTTCATTTAATTTCTTAATGAATTCATTTTGAAGGGTTAAAGGCTTATCTTCCATGTAAATCTCATATCCATTAAATATATTACCAATTGCCCACTTGTATTGACCATAAGGGCTGTCAGCTGTAGGCTGTGAAGTATAACCGATTGGCTGAATTTCATTATCATTTACTTTTGTATAATGTTTTCCTTCAATACCATAAACCATTAAATTATATAAATCCTTACCTTTTTCTGTGTTCATTAACTCGATTAACTGAATTGCTCTTTCAGGATTCTGACTGTTGGTTGATATGGTCATATTCGTTGCAGAGGCTGCATAAGGAATATAATGTGAGTTATCAAATGGAATGATGGTATAGGTGGTTGTGCCTGCTGCTTCACTTGATTTGATTTCTGATTCAGTAGGATAATATCCCTGTCCAGCAAGGTAATTTCCACCACCACGTACTTCATAAATTTCCTGGGATACATTATCCGCTGTTAAAATGTCTTTTCTGATATAACCTTTTTGATACCAATCAGAATATACTTTTACAAAGTTTGCATACTCAGGAGTTCTGTAAAGATTAATTGGTGTATAATCATCACTATAGATATCAATTTTGTAAGGATTTAAGATCCATTCATAGCCTTTTTCAACATGATCGGCAAATCCGAATACACCTTTTTCTAAATCTCCTCCATCTTTGATTATCTTAATATACTTTTCAATTTCATCCCATAACTGTTGGTCCATTTTTTCATGAGAACTAAATAATGAAACCATTTCTTCTACATTAATTTGATCTTTATACTTTTCATAAATTCTTGTTGGGAATTGAATGGTTGAAATATAAGACACCATCTGCTGCATACAAGGAATACTGTATAATTTTCCGTCAACTCTTGATTTATCCAAAATATTTTCAGGTACTTCCTCTAATAGAGAAGGCGCATATTTAGCAATTAGATCATCTAATTCCCTATAAGAACCTTTCTTTACTTCTGTAACATAAGGAACCATCCATCCATGCCATACAATGTCTACATTTTCCTGAGAAGCACTCATTAATTTCCATTTCTCAGCATAATCAGCAGATGTGATTCCTTCAAACTCTACAGTTGTATTAGGTAAGTATTTGGCAAGTTCTTCATTGAATTTATCCCATACCTCTTGGGAATCTTTTTGTTCACCAGGGGTTAGGAAAATCCATTTTAGAGTAACCGGCTTAGCCTCTTCTTCCTTTACTTCTTCCCCACTGGCTGTTGGTGTTGTCTTTGTAGTATCTGAACTTACGGTTTCGTTAGTTCCATTTGCTTCTTTTTTTCCACAGCCTGTTAAAACCATAGACAAGGTAAGACAGATTACTAATACTACTGCATTGATTTTTTTTAACACTTTAATACCCTCCTTTTAAT
>DALYNO010000531.1:0-2820 GCA_031975295.1 Anaerocolumna sp.
CTTGTGTGTTTTTCATGTATAATAATGTTCAGAGAAATATGAAATAGTTTCCTTAAGAATTTACATTTTATTAATAAGACTTTCTTTATATAATTGAAATACAGTATAGAGGAGACATAAAAAAAAATAGTATAAAAAAATTTACACCAACAAAGTCAAGCAGGAGGAGAAGAAATGAAAAGAAAAATCAGTATTTTACTAATTCTAGTACTAGCATTAACCACGTTAGCTGGATGTGGTAAAAAAAGCAATGAAGTAAACAAAGAGGTGGAAGCTGGTACTGAAACAAAAACAGATTCAAATTCAGAGACAAAAACAGAAACTAACACAGAAAATGCAGCAGAGTCAATTACACTTAAATGGGCGGTTTGGGATATAAATGCAACTACCTATTATCAGCCTTTAATTGATGCCTATGAGGCAGCCCATGAAAATGTAAAGATTGAAATGGTGGATTTAGGTTCTACAGATTATATGACAGTGCTTGCTACTGAATTAACAGGTAATGATTCAGATATAGATATTGCAACGATTAAGGATATCCCAGGCTATGCAACCTTGGTTGGTAAAAATGCATTGGAACCACTGGATGCATCTATTGCAAGTGCAGGTATTGACTTGTCTTTATATGGCGGCATTACAGACCAAATCGTTATTAATGAAAAACTATATGCACTTCCATTTAGAAGTGATTTCTGGGTTTTATATTATAACAAAGATATATTTGATAAGAAAGGGGTTGCATATCCTACCAATGATATGACCTTTGCCCAATACGATGCATTAGCTCGTTCCGTAACAGATACAACCATGGGAGCACAAATCTATGGTGCTCATTACCATACTTGGAGATCAGCAGTACAGCTGTTTGGTATTTTAGATGGTAAGAATTCAATCGTTGGCGGTACCTATGATTTTGTTAAACCCTATTATGAAATGGTTTTAGCACAGCAAAATGATTTGGTTGTTCAAGACTATGCTACATTAAAGACAAGCAGTCTTCATTATTCTGGTGCATTTGCACAGGGTAATGTTGCTATGATGAATATGGGTTCCTGGTTTATTCCGACTCTTATTGATAAAATTAAGACAGGTGAATATACAGATATTAAAAATTGGGGTATTGTTAAATATCCTCATGCAGATGGGGTTACACCTGGATCTACTTTAGCAACCATAACTTCATTAGCAGTAACCAGTGCATCTAAACAAAAAGAAGCAGCGTTTGATTTCCTTAACTTTGTATGCGGCAGCGAGGGTGCTGAGGTAATAGCAGGAACTGGTACAATACCAGCTATCAAAACAGATGCAGTTTTGGATTCTATTTCCAGCATGGAAGGCTTCCCAGCTGATGCAGAAAGCAAAGAAGCCTTAGTTACAGCAAATACTTATCTTGAAATGCCAGTAAATGAGCATAGTTCAGAAATTGAAACCATACTGAATACAGCCCATGATAATATTATGAGCGGCAATTCTACAATTGATGAAGGTATTGCTTATATGAACACAGAAGTTCAAAAATTACTGCAGTAAGAGGATGACACCCTCCAACCAAAAATTAATAAAATCTTTGGGGATTAAAAGTTATATGGGGCTGGCAAAAATTCCAGCCCCATAATTTTAGTAAAATATTTGTTTGGGGAAAGAAAATTTAGGAATGAAAGGTTGCCACAGTAGGATATCTTCACTATGTGAAACGATTTCACATTTGTATATTGTGGCAGGCAATGGGTGTAAATATGGGTCGTGTGAAAAAAGAAGCAAGAATCCAAACAGAGAAAGGCAGCTTGAAACTCAGGGGGCTAGAGGAAAGGTTATCCTTGTTATTAGATGAAATCCCCCAAGTAAGTGACAAAAAGAAAAAAGATAAGATGCTAAAAGAAATGGGTAAACTGCAAATGCAGATAAAAAAAATTAAAATTGGCGGCTTACTTAGTAAAGAAACTAGAAGAAATTTAGTCGCTTACTCTTTTATTGTTCCAAATTTTTTGGGATTTTTAATATTTACACTAGGGCCAATTCTTTTTGCTTTTGTATTATCCTTTTTAAAATGGGATGGTAACAATGCTATGGAATTTGTGGGACTTGGGAATTTTGAAAAACTGTTCTCAGATACAAGATTTAAGGATGCCTTTGTAAATACCATTGTCTACAGTGTGGGAACGGTACCACTTACATTAGTTGCGGCATTAGGTCTTGCGGTTATTTTAAATCAGAAAGTAAAGTTTAGAAATGTATTTCGTACAGCCAGTTTTTTTCCTTATGTTGCATCCTTAGTTGCTGTAGCAGCAGTTTGGAATATGCTCTTTAGTCCAGCAAATGGTCCAATCAATATGCTGCTGGCGGGGCTTGGAGTTTCAGCGAAAGAACTGCCCAAATGGGCAGCAGATAAAGATTTTGCAATGTTTACAGTTATACTGTTTAGTGTATGGAAATCCATGGGTTATTACATGGTAATCTATTTAGCTGGTCTTCAGGGCATTTCTGCAGAACTATATGAGGCAGCGTCTTTAGATGGTGCAAACGGCTTGCAGAAGTTTAAATCCATAACCTGGCCCTGTTTGCAGCCAACTACTTTTTTTGTTGTTGTTATTATGACCATTAACTGTTTTAAAGTATATGATCAGGTTTATATGATTACCCAGGGTGGTCCTGGTACTTCAACTCTTGTTTTGGTTTACCATATTTATGATACTGCATTTAAATCCTGGGATTTAGGATATGCCAGTGCAATTTCAGTAGTGCTTTTCCTACTTGTATTAATTGTTACACTGATTCAGTTCAGAGGTGAAAAGAAATATGCCAATTAAGGTAACAGTT
>DALYNO010000532.1:0-1458 GCA_031975295.1 Anaerocolumna sp.
TATTTTAACCATCCTGTCAAGTACTTTTTTTGCGTTAAGTTGACGACATTGCATGTGCATTCCGCCCGGGCTTTTTATTGTATAGGACAATAAAAAATAGAACCATTACAAAATATAACCCTAAAGTTTCATTTTGCATGGTCCTTTTTAACAATTCATTTACTACATTTCGGGCATCCAAACCCTCATCTGATTTAGACCTCTATTCCCCCATACAAAATAGGGTATAGCTTTTATTACACAAGGAGTCCCTTGGGGACGTTTCGTAGAATATGGTTGTGTTTCACTCGTAAGCTTATAACCTTCAACCCTTATTTCCACGTTTCCTGCAAGGATTCCATCGGTTAACTTATGCACTGCCACTGCATTTTCCTTACTATCTTTTTTAACTCTTAGGCTTAATATATCCTCTCCATTATCAACACCTTCAAAACAATAGATTAAAGGTCCTCTGGAAAATGCTACTTTACCATTATTTTCACTTATATCATTCTTAGCAAATATCTTTTTCACTTCCATATCAAGCTCTAGTGTTACAATATCCCCTGACTTAAAAGGTCCTGCAATATAGACATATCCAGCATTTAATATATAATCTAGCTTTTTACCGTTAAAAAGTATACTCGTTTTTTCACTCCAGGAAGGAACTCTTACCGCTAGAGTCATAGGCATTTCCTTTTCAGAAGGCTCAAATTTATATTGAATGGTTCCATGATTTGGATAAGCTGTTTCTACCTGAATTTTACCACCCAAAGTATTCGTCAGGTCCAAAGTTCCTCCAATATAAAGGTTAGAGTATACTGTGTCTCCTTCTTCACTCCAAGCATAACTTGCAATGGAGGGCAATAATCTTGCTACATTAGGAGGGCAGCATGCACAGGAAAACCACTTAGGCCTCTCTGGAAGTGCATGATGGTGTGTCTTAGCTTTTCCTGAAATACCTGGTATCACCTCCAGGGGATTTACATAGAAGAACCTAGTTCCATCCAGTTGCATTCCTGCAAGTACACCATTATACAAAGCCCTTTCCATCACATCAGCATACTGACTGTCTTTCCTTATATCAATCATTTTTCTACCAAAGAAAATAAGGCCAATGGCTGCACAAGTTTCAGCATAAGCTGTATCATTTGGAAGATGGTAATCCTTAGTAAAGGATTCTCCTTCATAAGCTGACCCAATAGCACCGGTTACATACATACGTCTTTGGGTTAAATTCTCCCAAAGAACATCACATGCTTTCACTAAGGACTCATCCCCTGTTGCAGCCGCCAAATCAGCCATACCTGTGTACAAATAAACAGCCCTAACCGCATGTCCAACTGCTTCTTTTTGCTCCCTTACTGGCGCTTGGTTTTGCGTATTTTCTTTATCCTCCGGATCCATGTGCCACACATACCAGTCTCTATTTTTTGTTTCTTTCACAAAATAATCACTGTCCACACCTCTTACATCAAT
>DALYNO010000532.1:1468-2819 GCA_031975295.1 Anaerocolumna sp.
ATAAAGTGTTTCGCAAGCTCTAAATACTTCTCATTTTCAGTTTCCCGATACAATCGCATTAAGGCTAGTTCAACTTCTGGATGACCTGGATATCCTTCTGCTTTATCTATGATAAACCGGTTATAAATATGGTCTGCCATACGGCACATAATGTTTAACAGCTTCTTCTTCCCTGTACTTTTAGCATAAGCAACCGCTGCTTCCATCATATGTCCCGCACAATAAAGCTCATGGGCTTCATGGAGATTGGTCCAGCGTTTCTCTGGTGATTTGATAGTAAAATAAGTATTTAAATATCCATCTCCATGTTGAGCCTTCTCTATGATATCTATGATTTCATCACATCTTTTTTCTAAATCTTTATCAGGAAACATGATTAGTGAGTAAGCAGCTGCCTCCAACCATTTGGCCACATCACTATCTTGAAATACCATGCCATAGAACTCTTCATCCATTTTCCCAGTTTCTAAAACTTTGGCAGCTTGTATGAAGTTTTCAATAGCATGGCTCTTGGCAGCATCTTTCATCTCATCTTTTAATACTTTTTCCTGATAGGGTATTACAACATCCTTAATTAATTTTTCATATTGATCAAAAAAGTTATCTTTAATCGTAAATTTCTTAAGTAATTCGTACATAAGAGATCTCCTTCCACATAATATATACTTGGCATTTAGGAAACAATGATAGCATTTCTAAGTACAGAAAAATAATACGAAGAACCAATTCATTTGTAACTCCAAATGCAATTACCTTGTATATATAATATATTCCATTCCAAACCCTAATAACATAGATTTTTTTCGTAGTTTTATATAAAATATTCCGATTTTAATTGTGATAAGGGCATACAATCTTGGTACTTCATGATACAGAATATACATAAAAGTTACTAATGCTAACACCTAATAGTTAGCTAATTATGAATACATACTGCCTCAATGATAAACTTACCAGAACTTATTTTATCATTATATAAACGGTATATACAAACTTCTAAACTTCTTGGGGGACATTCCCTTAGTCTTTTTAAAAACATTGCTAAAATAAAATACATCTCCATAACCAACAATTTCAGATATTTCTGTAACGGATAGGTCGGTAAAACATAATAGTCTTTCAGCTTCTTTTATACGAAGCATCTGCTGATATTCCTTAATTGTCATTTTTGTTTCATTTTTGAGCAGTGTCCCTATATATTTATAACTAAGTCCTAACTTTTGTTCCATTTCATTACTGCTAAATTGTCTATTGTAATTCTCTTCAATAAATCTGGTTATTTTTCTAACATGTTTATGACTGGTACTTATGTCTTCTTTATAGTATTCCAGTTCATAACAATGGAGAAATA
>DALYNO010000533.1:0-2818 GCA_031975295.1 Anaerocolumna sp.
TATTTTGATTATATTAATTGTGTCAGCATATTCTGCTTCAAAGGGATTTGAAGTAAGGGCTAGAATTACTGAAGTCTTGTATTTTATAGTTATAGTACCTATTTTCATTTTTCTTATGATAGGGTTAGGTAAAGTTCAAATTAGCAATTTAATGCCACTTTTTACTAAAAATCCGGGTGAAATTATCTCAGGAGGATATGGAGTGTTTTTAATGTACAGTGTTATTGAACTGCTGCTATTTACTTCACCTCTTATAAATTTCAAAAAATCTGATATAAATACGGGTAAAAAAGTCTATCATTATGTTGTGAAGGCCCTAGTAATAACAGGTGTTCTTAATCTCTTAATCTTTATAGTAACAATGGGTATCTTAGGGTCTGCCCAAACCGGTCAAAAATTATGGTCTATGGTAACCATTTTGCAAGTAATCAAATTACCAGGCGGATTTGTTCAAAGGCAAGATGCATTCCTTCTAACATTTTGGATGCTAAGTATATTTACCATAATCAGCGCATTCTTCTATTATATAACCTTAATTGGTAAGCATATTTTTAAGGTGCCAAACAGAAATTACCTTTTGGTTCCTTTTCTGCTTGTGATATTTGGAATTTCCGTATTACCGATTGAAACAGAAGAATTTTATTATTATTTTGAAAAATACATGAAATACATTGGCATACCACAATCCTTAGTTCTACCATTACTTGTAGTATTGATTGGTAAACTCAGGGCTAAGAGCAAAAAGAGTAAAAAAGCGGTTATGAATGCATCCTTAATCATTTTTATAGTTCTTACTTCAGTGTTCCTAACTGGTTGCAGTGAAATGGCTGAAATAGAAGACAGGAATTTTATACAAGCCATTGGAATTGACTCCGATGAAGCAAATAAGCTTACAAGCTATTATGTATTGCCGGATTTAACAGCGCTAACAGAGCAAGGAAGCGAAGACCCCAAGAAGTTAGTTCAAAAATATGAAGACAAGGATTATTGGGAAATTGCAGAGAATTATAGTTTGGAAAATAATAAGAGATTAGACTTTAGCCATCTAAAAGTTATTATATTAGGTAAAAACACTGCACAGAATCAGGATGCCTTAACAGAATTTCTTACTTATGTGCAAAATAAATATGAAATAGCCAGAAATACCCTGGTGTTTCTATCTGAATCTTCAGCTAATGATATTATATCCATAAGTGGTGATTTAGAAGGAGGTGTGGGAGATTATTTGGAAAAACTCTATAGAATTAATCTAACCAATACGGGAATTGAGGAGATAACGGTTGGAGATTTAATTCTTGCAATGAATGAAGGAGATTTAGCAATAAATATACCCATACTAAAAGTAAAAGATAAAAAAATAACAGTAAACGGGTTTGGTATATTTTCTAATAATAAAGTTATTTATGCTGCTGATCATGAAGAAGGAAATTTTATCGATCTAGCAAATGGCTATGGAAAAAATAAAATTTTCTATCTGCCTGACCTAAATGATAAGGAAAAGACCCAATATGTAGTAAAAATTAATAAAATAACCAGAACCATCAAATTTCAATGGGTGGACGAAAAGCCTACGGTAAATTTATTTATTGAAAGTTTTGGATTAGTTGAAAAGGGGTTTAGAGATACTAAAGAAGAATCCATTACGGTAAATGCAAGTAAAATGGATGATATGGAAAATAGAACCGCAGAATTAATCAAGAAGGGCATTGTGGATATTACAAATAAATTATATAGTGAATATGCACTGGACTTTTTAAACTTATACAGGCTGACAAGCTATTATAAGAGGGATATGTGGTTTCAGTACAAAGATAGAGAAGAGGCGTTTATTCGGGATTTAGACTTTCGTGTAAAAATAACAGCAAAGATACAATAAATATTGAAAAACCTGCAGTTTAAGCTGTAGGTTTTTTTCTGTGCTTGTTATCTACACTTTCTTACAGAAATCTTTTGGCTATATTGACATAAAAATTATTCGTGATATGATTCTATTTAGCATATGTTTACTTAGAGACGAAATATAATTTGAGCAGATTTTACTTAATTATATTAATTGGTTGGAGGATAATATGGTTAAAATAATTGCTGATAGTACTTGTGATTTAAGCCCTGAGTTATTAGAACGGTATAATATTGATTTAATACCTCTTTGCGTAGTGATGGGAGAGAATACTTATTTGGATGGAGTAAATATTTCACCAAATGAAATTTATCAATGGTCACGAAATGAAAATACCACACCTAAAACAGCAGCACCTGGAATTGAGAATATTATTGAGATTTTAAAACCCTATGTGGAGGATAATTATGAAATTATCTTCTTTGGTATTTCAGAAGATATGTCTTCTACTTGTGATACTGTAAGATTAGCTATGCAGTACCTTAATACAGATAAAATACATATCATTAATTCGAAGAACCTATCTACGGGTATTGGATTACAAGTACTTAAGGGGGCAACTATGGCTGCAGAAGGTACAGACCCACAGACTATTGTGGAGTATATGGAGAATATTATGTGCGCAATAGTTAGGGCAAGTTTTGTGGTGGATACCTTAACATTTCTACATATGGGGGGAAGATGTTCCTCAGTAGCAGCACTGATTGGAAATGCGTTATCACTTAAACCAATGATTAAAGTGGAAAATGGTAAGATGGGTGTTGGGAAAAAATATCGGGGTAATAATAAGAAGGCTCTGTTACATTATTTGGATGACTTAAAACCTGAATTATTAAAGGCCGACAAAGAAAGAGTTTTTATCACCCATTCTGGTTGCGATAAAGAAGTAGTAGATATGCTTTATCAAGAACTACAACG
>DALYNO010000534.1:0-2812 GCA_031975295.1 Anaerocolumna sp.
GTGTTTTATAGGACCCAGACCTATTATGAAAGAAGAGTTTGAGCCATATATAAATTCTGCAAAGGATAAAATAAGGTTTATGGTAAAACCCGGGCTTTTTTGTTCAGTTGATATAAAGTACCGAGCTGCGGCAACCCGCGCGAAACAATTTGAACTGGATGCCGATTATGTGAATCATATAACATTTTTGAAGGATTTATCTATTTTTATAAAAGTTTTTATAAAGGTTTTAAGCAGACAAAATGTTTATTCCATACCTTTAAAGGAGGAGCAAAGCATGGATCATACTCCAAGTTCTGATGATAAAGGAGACTTAAATTCATGATAGTATCCATTCATCAGCCAGATTATATTCCCTATCTTGGTTACTTTTATAAAATTTCTAAATCAGATATATTTGCATTTTATGACGATGCCCAATTTTCAAATGATAATTTGCATCACCAAAATAAAATTAAAACACCACAAGGAGAGCTTAAACTAAAGATTCCAGTGGAATATCACTTTGGAGACCCGATTTATGCTGTTCGAACAAAAGATCAGTTAGGCTGGAAAGAAAAACATCTGAAAACCATAGAAATGAATTATGCAAAAAGTAAGTATTTTAAAGAAATTTATCCATTATTCAGAGATCTGCTTTTATGTAGTTATGATTCCTTGGCTGATATGAACATAACCATAAATCGATTTATCTGTTATAGTTTTGGATTTACAACGAATTTTGTAAAAGTATCGGATTTTTTACTAGAATCAAAAAAAGAAGAGAAGGTGCTTGATATCTGCGATAGATTAAATGCCAGCACGTATTATTCTGGTATTGGTGCCAGTAATTATCAAAATAAAAAACACTTTGAAGCTAGAGCGATTGATTTGGTCTATACAGATTATAAGTCCATAAATTATCCCCAACAATGGGATGGTTTTGTAAAAGACTTATCAGTACTTGACTTCATCTTTAACTGTGGATTTGATTGGAATCTGGTTATGAATAATCTCAATGAACATAGGGGGATAGAAGGTTGAAAGTTCTAATTTGTGCAAGTTACGGAGGCTCCCTTATAAATTTTAGAGGTGATCTGATCAAAGAAATGATACAAAGAGGTCACGAAGTTATTTGTACCTCTATAGAGCCAGCCGCTGTAATGGAAAAAGAAATTGGGGCATTAGGAGCTAAATATTATCCGATTCCCGGTACTAGAACCGGATTGAACGTTGTTCAAAACCTTAGAGAAGTTTTGGCTTATTTGGTGGCTTTTCACAAATTAAAACCTGATTTATGTTTCTTATATATGTCTAAACCCATTGTTTATGGTGGTCTGGCGGCTATTTTAAATAGGGTTAAACACATTAATGTGTTTGTTACTGGACTTGAAGTAGCTTTTTATAGCAAAGGAAAAAAGAATACAATGGTTAGATTCCTATTAAAGACATTTTACAGATGGATTCATAAAAAATGTGAAAATGTCTTTTTTATGAATCGAGATGATTATAATACAATGAAGCAGCTTCATCTGATAGATGAAGCTAAGGCTGTATTCGTAAATGGTTCTGGTGTTAATACGGAATTCTTTACAAAAGAACCTATGCAGGATATGGATAAAGTATGTATGACTGCCAGGCTGGTTTATAGCAAAGGTATTGTGGAATATGCTAAGGCGGCTGAAATTATCAGAAGTAAATATAAGGATGTGGAGTTCCTATTAGTTGGTGGAATGGATGATAATCCAGAGGCACTTAATGAGGAGGAGCTTCATAAAATAATTGAGAAAGGCCATATAAGCTACCAGGGCTTTGCTAAAGATGTAAGGCCTTATTTAAAGGCGTGTACTATATTTGTATTGCCTTCTTACCATGAGGGAAACGGTAGAAGTATTGTAGAAGCAGAAGCGCTAGGCAGGCCCATTATTACTACGAATGCTCCTGGCTGCAGGGATACGGTAATCCCCGGATATAACGGCTTCTTAATACCAATAAAAAACAGTGAAGCATTAGCCAGGAAAATTGAGCAGCTTTTGTTAAATAAACCTTTAAAGTTAAAGATGGCGGAGAATTCATATAAGTTGTGTAGAGAGAGGTTCGACGTTATAAAAGTCAATCAGATTATTTTGGAAAAGATGAAATTATAAAGGAAATGAGGTAAAGATGAAATTAACAAATCTCATATCAGAACTTTATGCTAGATGTCCTGGGTTTATTCAAAATATAGCAATCACACTATACGGTGTAAAGTTATATTGGGAGAGATATACTGGTGAATATCAAAAATATCTTAAGTTCTACAGTAGTAGAAAGCAAAAAAATCTATATACAGAGAAGATGATTCAGAATAAGAAGTTCATTAAGATTCTTCATTATGCCCACTTAAATAGCCCTTTTTACAGAGAATTCTATAAAGATATTGATATAAGTAAGATTCATTCCGTAGAAGAAATCAAACAACTTCCTATTCTGACAAAAGAGATGTTAAAGAATAATTATGACAGAATTTCAACTATAAAAACAGGAAAAGGAATTAAATTCTACACCGGTGGAACGACAGGAAATCCTATTTGTGTTGTGAAAAGAAAGAAAGATGTGCAAAAACGAATGGCTTATTTAGATGCATATAAGCTAAAGTTTGGTTTTGTTAATAATAAAATGCCCTCTGCCAGATTCTTTGGTAAGAACATTATCCCTCATACACCTAAAAACCATGTGTTTTGGAGGAGTAATTATGTGTCCAAACAAAGATTGTATACAACATATTATCTGCAAGAAGAAAATCTAAAGTATTATATTCGTGATTTGAATAAATTTAAACCCAAAGCTATCG
>DALYNO010000535.1:0-2250 GCA_031975295.1 Anaerocolumna sp.
ACCCATCACTTGTAAATCAGACATAGAAACCCTCCTTCTTTTTAATGTTATTATTTTTAATTTTTATATATTTAGCCCGTTGTAACTTATTTTATATGGTATTCCTCATTGTCTGTAAGAATCATATTCATTTTCACATCCTTTGGGAAGTCTTGCAATTGTGCATAGACTTGAAAGTCATATGCAAGGGCAACCTTCAGGAATCTTTCCTCGCCATATAAATTAAAATATCTGTCATAAAACCCTTTCCCATAGCCAATACGCCTGCCTTCCTGATCAAAAGCAAGACCTGGTACTATAACAAAATTATAAGATGCAGGTATCACTTCTTTATCGCCTTTAGGTTCTAAGATTCCAAAAAATCCAGGAACCAAATCAGACAAGGACATAATCTCAATAAACTTCATGTTCCCTTGTAATATCTTAGGGACATATACTCTTTTACCATCCAATAGGGCCTTCGTTATAATCTCTGTGGTACTAACCTCTTGGTTAAAAGACACATAACAAAAAATAGCCTCTGCCTCTTTATAGAAAGGTAAATTGAACAAAAGTGACTGGATTCGGTCACTTTTTTGCGTAATTTCATGAGAAGAAAGGAGTTCTTTTCTTTGTTTTATTTCCTGTCTAATAACTTCTTTATCCATTATTGTTTATCCTTCTTCGATAATTCAGTAATAGTTCCATCTGGATTTAATAATGATATATTATTTAAAGTACCTCGTAAATTATTACGAACAGAAAGAACATATTCTTCTCGTAATTTTTTTTGTTCAATTGCTTCTGCCTCTGTAAGTCCTTCTGCTTTGGACTTTTTATATAATTCATTTATTCTAGCTAATTTTAAATCGTTCATGTATATTCCTTTCCATTGGGGATGACTAACGTAGCTATAACAATTTAGACTTTTCTTACATCCCTACACTTTATTACTAATGCTATGATACCCGTCTCAAATAGCCCCAATACAAAATGCTTATGAAGTATTTAGGTTGGGCTATTCCACCCAGGCTTATGCTATATCTTCTTCAAATTAAAACTTGGTTATATATAAGCAAATCCCTTCTTAACCTCCAATATTAACACAATGAAATCAAGTGTACTGTTTTGTCTTAATATAATCCAGCAATTTAAAGTTCTCGTCTTTGTGTGCACGAAAGAATGTCCCAATATTCTTTCCTTCCATAATTTCGTCAATTACTGATACATTTTCTCCATTTGCAATAACCATATCTGCGCCCGAATCTGTTGCAATGATTGCTGCAGATATTTTAGTTGCCATGCCACCAGTTCCTACAGATGTTGTGGAATCCTTACCCATACTTTTCAGATTCTCATCTATCTGGTTCACATATTCTATAAATTCAGCTTTGGGATTGGTTCTTGGATCATCTGTATATAGCCCATCTATGTCAGATAATAAAATAAGCATATCCGCTCTTACTAAAGCTGTAACAATTGCAGATAAAGTATCATTATCCCCAAACTCTCCATACTCTAATTCATCTGTGGATACAGTATCATTCTCATTTACTATAGGGACAACACCCATTTTAAATAATTCTTCAAAAGTATTTCTGGCATTTAATCTGCTTATATCATTAATCATAGTATATTTTGTCATTAATATTTGTGCAGGTGTCTGATTATATTCTGCAAATAATTTTTGATACACCATCATAAGTTTTGCCTGACCAACAGCAGCACATGCTTGTTTTACAGATTTATCTTTTGGTCTTTCTACGAATCCAAGAGTCTGTCTGCCTGCAGCGATTGCACCAGAGGAAACTAAAACCACGTCTTTTCCTTGATGACGTAAGTCTGTAAGAATCCGAACTAATTTCTCCATTTTAGATAAATTTAAACTATTGGTGGTCTGATGGGTTAAAGATGAAGAACCAATTTTAATTACGATTCGTTTTTTGTCCTTTATTTCCTGTCTGTAATCTGCCACTTTACTTATCCTCTCTTGCTTTCTGCTTATTACCAAGTCTGCAGGTTAAACGTATTCTCCCTGGAATACTGCTTCATGAAAGCTGTGTATCATGATCAAACCCATTTACACCGCAGATTGGCTGATATAAACTTCCGATTGCTTCATACACTTTAATACCATCCATTGCAGCAGAAGTGATACCGCCTGCATAACCTGCCCCTTCCCCACAGGGATAGATTCCATCTATATTGGAATTGAACTTCTCGTCCCGCTCAATTCTAATGGGCGAAGATGTTCTGGTTTCCACACCGCTA
>DALYNO010000535.1:2260-2792 GCA_031975295.1 Anaerocolumna sp.
CCATCAGCAAATCCGGGTATAAACTTATCAAATGCCTTAATTCCTTCAATTAAAGTTTCAACAATGTATGCTGGAAGGCAGTTAGATAAGTTAGCTAAAGTATAATTTCCCTTTAAATTTGGTTTAATATGACCTATTTTATCACTATCCCTATTATTGCACAAGTCTTTAAATAACTGCACTGGAATAAAACCTTTTCCTACTTCATAGGCTTTTTTCTCCCATATGCGCTGAAACTCAACCCCTGCTAAGGCTTCTCTGTGCTTCTCCATAACAGGAAAATCTTTTGGCGTTACAGTTACAATTAAAGCGCTGTTTGCATTGGCCTCATCTCTGCCATGATTGCTCATACCGTTTACAGCAATCCCCCCCTCTTCTGAAGAAGAATTTACAACAAATCCGCCCGGACACATGCAAAATGAATAAATACTTCTGCCTGTGGAGGCATTATAGGTAAGCTTATAATCTGCTGCCGGCAACTTAGTATAAGCATCTCCATATTGATTCTTACTAAGTAAAATCTGTCATCGGA
>DALYNO010000536.1:0-2782 GCA_031975295.1 Anaerocolumna sp.
ATATTGCCTGTGGAATTGCCCATAAACCAAAGTTAATCATACTGGATGAGCCTACCGTTGCGGTAGATCCTCAAAGCAGAAATAAAATACTTGAGGGAATTGTAGAGCTAAATCGTCAGGGCAGTACAATTATATATACTTCACACTATATGGAAGAAGTTGAGGAGATTTGCACAAGAGTAGTCATAATGGACAAAGGAAAAAACATGGCAAATGGCACCACTCATGAGCTAAAACGAATGATTAAAAATAATGAGACCATATCCATTGATATTAGGAGACTGCCAGAAACTGCACTTCATGAAATAAAGGAATTAAAACATGTATATTCTGTTACTTATGCAGAGGAATGCCTCATTGTTAAATGCAATGGCGGAAATCACAATTTAACTCATGTAATGAAATATTTACAGGATAATAATATAGATTTCGGAAGAATACACGCAGAACTTCCAACGCTAAATGATGTGTTCTTAGAAATCACCGGCAAACAATTAAGGGACTAAAATAAGTATAGCAGAAAGGAAGCATAACATGTATGTTCATTTGTTAAAGTATAAATTAAAGCAGCTGTTTCGTGATAAGGAATTAGTTGGATGGATCATTGCCTTTCCCTTAGCCCTTGGTACTTTCTTTTTCATGTCCTTTGGAAATGTGATGAAAAGTGAAGAATATAAGTTCGAACCTATTCCTGTGGCATTGGCTGCAGAGGCTGAGAATACCGAGCTAAAAACTGTGGTGGAGGAACTAAGCCAAGAAAATGAGGAACAATTATTTACGCTTATTCAAACTGACAAAGAGAATGCTTTGCAGTTACTAGAAAATGGAGAAATTGAAGGGATTATTTATGATACCGTAACGCCCACTATGGCTGTTGCAAAAGAAGGTTTAAACCAGAGTATTATAAAATCATTTTTAGAGACATATTTAAAGCACATTCATATGTTTGAGCAAATTGGCAGTAACCATCCGGAAAAAATGGAGGAAGCCATTAAACTTATGTCTGAAAGCATAAGCTTTAACAAAGAAATCTCTTTTTCTAATACCAAAATGGATAATTTATCGCAGTATTTTTTTGCCTTAATTGCTATGACTTGTATGTATGGTTCTATTATAGGCAGACTGTGTGTACAAAATATTCAGGCCAATTTGTCTTCCCTCGGAGCGAGAAGAGAAGTATCACCAGCCCATAAGTTATCAGTAATTTTGGCGGACTTTACAGGATCAGTGCTCTTTAATTATATGTCAGTCTTATTGCTATTCTTTTATTTAACTGTAATCTTAAAGATTGATTTTGGCAATCAGATTATATATATATTGATAACTGCTTTTGCAGGTTCTGTAATTGGCGTTTCCATGGGAACTTTTATTGGTGCTATTGGTAAAATGTCTGCCAATGTTAAGGACGCAATTGCATCAGCTGTAAGTTTAATCCTATCCTTCTTAAGTGGTTTGATGATTGGTAACATGAAAGATATAGTGGAACATACGGTGCCTTTTCTAAATAGGATTAACCCTGCTGCTTTAATCACAGATTGTTTATACTCTCTTAATATGTATGATAACTATAATAGATTTTATATCAATATTGGAAGTATGATACTAATAGCAGTATTGTTTATGTTTGGCAGTTATATGCTATTAAGGAGGAATCGATATGCAAGTATTTAAGGCATTTTTTATTACATTGAAGAAACAGATTGTAAGTATAAGTATATATTTTATTATATTTCTTGTATTGACAGTCCTTTTAACCGGCAATGGAGAAAAGCAGACAGAAGCAGTATATAAAGATACGAAGGTTAAAATGGCAGTTATTGACAAAGATAATACTGTATTAAGTAAAGGACTGTATGATTATTTAGATGCAACACAGACATTGGTTTCTATTAAAGAGGATAAGAATAGTATATCCGATGAACTTTTTTATAGAAATGTAGAATATGTGCTCCTAATTAACAAAGGCTTTGAAGATAATCTATTAGCAGGAAACTATGAAAATATCGTAGAAAATGTTAAAGTTCCACAAAGCATCAGCGGAACACTCTTAGATAATAAAATCAACCAGTATCTGTCCGTGCTAAGTACCTATATGATTAGTGGCTATACAAAAACAGAAGCAGTAACAAACGCCCTCGATACAACCAAAGTGAAAGCGGCAGTAACGTTGCATCAGACCAATCAAGCTTTAGAGAGCAGGACTCGTATTTATTATTTCTATAACTATCTTCCCTATGTATTAATCTGTATGTTAACAGTTGGGTTAGGTGAAATACTAATTGCTTTTAGAAAAAAGGATTTAAATGCAAGAATCAAATGCTCTGCCATGTCTAATATAAGAAGAAATGGTGAGTTAATATTAAGCAGCAGTGTCTTTAGTGTAGCTTGCTGGGGAGCCTATTTAATACTTTCCTTTATATTATACAGAGAGGGAATGGTTGGGGTTAAGGGTGGATTGTTTATATTAAATAGTTTTATTTTTTTACTCATTGCCATTAGTCTAACTTATTTGATTAGTTTTTTGGTGAACACACCAAGTACACTTAATATGGCTTCTAATATTATTGGATTAGGACTTAGTTTCCTTGGAGGTGTTTTTGTTTCTCTTCAATATATGAGTGAAGGCGTATTAAAAATATCCAGATTATTACCTACTTATTGGTATGTAGTAACAAATGATGTGATAGACAATTTTAATTATACAGAAGCTCAATATCATGAAATTTTTCGGACTATGGGGATGCAGCTTTTATTTGTTCTATGTTTCTTTGTAATAGCCATT
>DALYNO010000537.1:0-2082 GCA_031975295.1 Anaerocolumna sp.
AAGACCTTACATGGGTGGCAAAGCGGTTATTCAATAATCAAATATTTCCATAGAAGGAATAGAAGGTTTATAAAATTGAAGCATTCACATATCCTATTCTTAGACTTCTATTATCATGGTAACTAATAATAATATAACTGGGGCGGCATAATACTTTATACATTATGCGCCTCAATTTTAATGTAAAGGATGATACATATGCGTTCTGAAAATAACAAGCTAGGTCATTTAGCTGCTCTTTTTACTGTAATAATCTGGGGCACCACCTTCATCTCCACTAAAGTGCTTTTACAGACCTTTACTCCAGTGGAAATTCTATTTATTCGATTTGTAATAGGCTATTTAGCTTTATGGCTCATCTTTCCAAAAAGATTTAAGATACTGGATAAAAAACATGAATTATTATTTATGGGTGCAGGATTATGTGGTGTTACACTGTATTTTCTATGTGAAAATATAGCATTAAATATTACTTTCGCCTCTAATGTAGGGGTTATTGTGTCCATTGCTCCCATATTTACCGCTGTATTGGCACATTTATTTTTAAATGAGGAATCACTAAAGCCTACTTTTTTCTTAGGATTTCTCACTGCAATAGGTGGAATTATATTAATTAGCTTTACATCTGCAACTAATCTGCATATGAATCCGTTAGGAGATTTTCTTGCTGTTTTAGCTGCTTTACTCTGGGGTGGTTATTCTATCTTTACTAAAAAAATTAGTAATTTAGGTTACTCTACCATCGGTGCTACCAGAAAGATCTTTTTTTATGGCATTCTGTTTATGATTCCTGCACTTTTCATCATGCCAGTATCACTTGATCTAAAAGCTCTAATGATTCCTACCAATCTGATCAATATTATCTTCTTAGGACTTGGTGCATCTGCTCTTTGTTATGTAACCTGGAATCTAGCCGCCAAACACTTAGGTGCTGTTAGAGTAAGTGTTTACATTTATATAATTCCTGTCGTTACTGTTGCAACTTCAAGCATTGTTCTGAAAGAGAAAATAAGCTTTTTGTCATTGGTAGGTACTCTGCTTACTATATTAGGGTTAGTATTGTCAGAACATAAGCATTTAAAGAAGGCAGCGTCAAAATAATATCAAAATAGAACCCCAAAGTGTAAGTTTCCTGTCCAGTCTATCCGCTCTTCTCTATAAACCTATAGATAAGAGCAGATTCATCTGGGAGAGGTTTGCACTTTGAGGTTCTGTTTCTTCAATAGAACAACGATTTATCGATTCACCAAAATTTCATCTATAATACCATACTCTTTCGCTTCTAGTGCTGTCATAAAGTTATCTCTATCTGTATCTCTTTCAATTTCTTCTACTGTTCTGCCCGTATTTTCGGCTAATATTTTATTTAATCTAGCCTTATTTTTAAGGATATATTCAGCAATAATTCTTATATCACTTGCTGTTCCTTTTCCACCACCTGAAGGCTGGTGTATCATAATTTCTGCATTTGGAAGGGCAAATCTTTTGCCTTTGGCACCGCCGGCTAATAAGAATGAGCCCATACTTGCAGCCATACCTATACAAATTGTGGATACATCACATTTAATAAAGTTCATAGTATCATAAATGGCTAAACCGGAGGGTACTGAACCACCGGGTGAATTGATATATAAACTAATATCCTTGTTTGGATCCTGCGCTTCCAAAAATAGAAGCTGTGCTACGATGGTACTGGCTGTTGCATCATTTACTTCATCATTAAGGAATATAATTCTGTCTTTTAGAAGCCTGGAATAAATATCATAACTTCTTTCACCACCTGCTGTTTGTTCTACGACATAAGGTACTAAACTCATGCGGCACACACCTCTTTCTTATATTGTTTTGAATGATAACATAGAGTGGTTTTATGTTGTGCTTTGTTTAATGTACCAACGAAGATTGGTGTAAATATTTTTTTATCTCTGTATACTTTTGGTGTGAGATGATAAACTTTTTTAAATGCCAGAGTAAATGCCTGTTGAGAATCATATCCAGCATTAAATCCAATCTCCATTATGGATTGATTGGTAAAAATAAGCTGTCTGGCGGCTTCGGTTAATCTCATCTCTTTTATATACT
>DALYNO010000537.1:2092-2782 GCA_031975295.1 Anaerocolumna sp.
CTTTCCAGATGAAATTTAGAATAACCGCTGATTTCTGCTATTTTATCTACATCTAAGTTATCATTGAGATGTTTTTTAATGTAGTCTAATATTTTCTTATTTACATCCTTATCCATCACATCAACTCCTGCCCTGACTTAATTTCTCTTATCAAGAGATATCTTACACTATGTTATATCACAATTATAACAAAGATGCAATCTGTTGTCTTAATCAAAATTGCTGTTTATAAAAATATTATACTTTTGCCTTCATATTAAGAATAAGGGGGCTGTTACAAAAGTCAAGGTATCTTGCACTTTTGTAACAGCCCCAAATTCTGCTGATATTGATTTGTTTATTTTCTTTACCATTCAATAACTATTGCTGGCTTACTAGAATACCTTAAATAAGAAAGATAAATTACATTCTAATAAACTCCAACTATTCTGCCAGTGCTTTTATTTCTTTATATTCCCTTATATCAGTATATAACTCACCCATGTAAGGATTGCGTTTTGTTTTTCTTACTTTATAGATCATATAAATAATCACTGCCACATTAGATGCAAGTGCCAGGGCACTAAATATGAAAAGTGGTGTTTCATTGTAAGTGGATGCTACTGCAAATTTACCTTCATCAATAAAAGCTGGGAAGGTCTGAGCGAACATACACCAGAGCGCCAGGGTTTGAGCACGGTGTTGCAGCCA
>DALYNO010000538.1:0-2771 GCA_031975295.1 Anaerocolumna sp.
GAGTCTTTGTCCCTTAGAATATAGGGGATGGAGGCTTTTTTTATATACAAGAAATGGTGTTAAAGAAAGCTTTGGGTACGAAAAAATAATCGCAGTAAGTTACATGATTGAGAAATAATAACGGGAGGTTATAAAATGGAATTATTAATGTCTTATGAAAAATTAAAAACATATGAAAAAGACTACAACCGCATTCCAATTGCTGGTGAGATTTACGCAGATATTACAACACCAATTCTGGTATTACAAAGGCTAGCACAAGTTGAATCTAAATTTTTTCTTTTAGAAAGTGTAGAAGGAGGAGAACATTTTGGCAGGTATTCTTTTTTAGGCTATAATCCCTTACTTCACATGAGCTGCAATCACAATCAAGTCTACATAACGCAGTATAATGAAAAGAAAAGAATTGACAAAGGACCAATGGAGGCAATTAAAGATTTATTACAGAGGAACAAGGCTCCAAGACTGAAAGAATTACCAACATTTTCAGGAGGATTGGTAGGATATTTTTCTTATGAAATGATTAAATATGCAGAACCTAAACTCTTCCTTAAGGAGAGTGAGTTTAATGACTATGATTTCATGCTCTTTGACAAAGTAATTGCATTTGACCATTTAAAACAAAAAATAATTATTATGGTTAATTATTTAGCTGATGAAGGAAGAGAAGGGTATAACAATGCAGTAATTGAGCTTAACAAAATTGAGACTATGATACGGGAAAATACACCACTAATCCATCAAAGGCATCATGAAAACATTGATTTTACTTGTAATCTGTCAAAAGAAGTATATATGAGTTTAGTGGAAAAAGCAAAAAATTATATCAGAGAAGGAGATATTTTTCAGGCAGTTATTTCAAGAAGATTTGAAGCCAGATTGAAAGGCAGCTTGTTAAATGCATATCGTATTCTAAGAACCACCAATCCATCACCTTATATGTATTTTATACAGAACAATGATTTACAAATCACGGGAGCTTCTCCGGAGACTATGGTAAAGCTTTCCTCTGGCCTTCTAACTACTTTTCCCGTGGCAGGAACTAGACCCAGAGGATTAACAGAGGAAGAGGATAATCGATTTGAAGTTGAACTATTAGCTGATGAAAAGGAACTATCTGAACACAATATGTTAGTTGATTTAGCAAGGAATGATATTGGTAAAATCTCTGTGTATGGAAGTGTTAAGGTAAAAGAATATATGAAAATTCACAGATTTTCAAAAGTAATGCACATTGCTTCAGTAGTGACAGGTAATATAAAGGATTCTAATGATGGATGTGATACCATTGAAGCAGTTTTGCCTGCAGGTACTTTATCAGGTGCTCCTAAGTTTAGAGCTTGTGAGATTATAGATGAATTAGAACCTGTTGCAAGGGGCGTGTATGGAGGGGCAATTGGATACTTAGATTTATCAGGTAATCTGGATATGTGCATCGCTATAAGAACTGCTGTAAAGAAAAAGGAGCAGGTGTTTGTTCAGGCAGGAGCTGGAATTGTAGCTGATAGTGATGCCAAAAAGGAATATGAAGAATGTGGGAATAAAGCAGGGGCAATTATTGAAGCAATTATACGGTCGGGTGAGGTGGAACTATGATTTTATTAATTGATAATTATGACAGTTTTTCTTATAATCTGGTACAGCTAATAGGCTCCATTGCACATGATAATTACATTCAGGTCATTCGTAATGATGAAATGACTGTAAAAGAAATAGAAGAATTACACCCTACTCATATAATACTTTCACCAGGCCCTGGCAGACCACAAGAGGCAGGCGTTTTGGAAGAAGTGGTAATGCAGTTAAAGGGAAAGGTTCCCATACTGGGTGTATGTTTGGGGCATCAAGGTATTTGTGAAGCTTTTGGTGGAACCATAACTTATGCCAGTACTCTAATGCATGGAAAGCAAAGTAGGGTAAAATTATATCCGGACAGTATTTTCAACGGATTAGAAGATCAGATTTTAGTAGGAAGATACCATTCCTTGGCAGTAAAGCCAGATACGCTTCCCAAGGAACTTACCGTAATTGGAGTTGCAGAGGATGGGGATATTATGGCAGTAAAACATAGGGATTATACCATCTATGGGTTACAATTTCATCCAGAATCTGTGTTAACACCAGAGGGTAAAATCATTATGGAAAATTTTCTGAATTTAAGGTAAGTCATTGAAGGATATTCTAAACCTAAATGATAAGTTAAATGAGAAGGAGAATATTTATGATAAGAGAAGCAATTAGTAAAATAGTGAATAAAGAAAATTTGACCTATGAGATGGCAGAGAACGTAATGAATGAAATTATGAGTGGTGAAGCCTCAGATATTCATATTGGTGCTTACCTTACAGGCCTTAGAATGAAGGGGGAAACCATAGAAGAGATAACTGCCAGTGCGGCAGGTATGAGAAAACATTGCACCAGACTTTTACACAATATGGAGGTGCTTGAAATCGTGGGAACGGGCGGAGATGAAGCATTTACATTTAACATCTCCACAACAGCAGCATTGGTAGTTTCTGCAGCACATATACCTGTTGCCAAACATGGTAATAGAAGTATATCCAGTAAGTGTGGTGCGGCTGATGTTTTAGAGGCACTTGGTGTTAACATAATGATAAGCCCTGCTAAAAGTGCTGAAATACTCAAAGAAATTGGATTATGTTTTATGTTTGCACAAACTTATCATACAGCTATGAAATATGTTGCACCAGTCAGAAAGGCATTAGGAATCCGTACTATTTTTAATATTTTAGGACCTTTAGCCAATCCAG
>DALYNO010000539.1:0-2768 GCA_031975295.1 Anaerocolumna sp.
AGTTATCATCAAAATCAAATTCTTGGCAGGTGTTTATTAGAGAGTATTCTTATGTTGGAAGGCAAATGTATTGTTTCTTTTATTAGCCGAAAAATGCTTGAATTTTATGAATCTGCCTCTGCTGATTTGGATGGAATCATTGATCAATTAAGAATTACGCAGGGTGTTGAAGTGGCTCTTTTAATTTATGAATGTGATACAAGAGAATATAAGGTTAGCATGCGGTCAAATGGTACAGTTGATGTTAGAAAAATAGCAGTTTACTTTGGAGGTGGAGGTCATGCAATGGCAGCTGGTTGTACAATGCATGGTACGTTCCATGATGTTATCAATAATCTCACTCCTCACATAGATCATCAGCTAAAGAATAATGATTAGAGATAGGAGTTAATTTCATTGATTAACGGAATAATAAATGTATATAAAGAACAAGGATTTACATCCCATGATGTAGTGGCTAAACTTCGCAGAATACTAAGTCAAAAGAAAATAGGACATACTGGAACATTAGACCCTGATGCAACGGGCGTATTACCTGTTTGCCTTGGAAATGCTACTAAATTATGTGACATGCTTACAGATAAAAATAAAACCTATGAGACTGTATTACTACTTGGGAAAACAACAGATACGCAAGATATATCAGGAACAGTGTTATCAGAATGTAAGGTAGATGTAACCAAAGAGGATATAGAAGCCGCTATATTAAGTTTTGTAGGAGAATATGATCAGCTGCCGCCAATGTATTCAGCTATAAAAGTTGGTGGGAAACGACTATATGAGCTGGCTAGACAAGGCGTAGAGGTTGAGCGGGAAACCAGAAAAGTCTGTATACATAGTATAAAGATTTTAGAGATAAAGGAAGAAATGCATGAAATAAGATTCTTGGTAAATTGTTCAAAGGGAACGTATATAAGGACCCTGTGCCAGGATATTGGTGAGAAATTACAATGTGGTGGTTGTATGAAAAGTCTTGTTCGTACAAAAGTTGGTTCCTTTGAATTAGATAATAGTCTAAAATTATCTGAAATTGAGGAGAAGCAAGGGAAGAATGAACTTGATTTATTTATCGTAAAGACAGAAGATATGTTTCCTACTTACAATAAAGTCATTGTAGACGCTTTATACAGCAAGTATATATATAATGGCAATAGTTTTCCACCCGCCTATATAGGGAACATGGAAATAATAGAGAATAATAATGACTTAACCATACCAATCAGGGTATATGACTGGCAGAATATTTTTATCGGAATATATGAGTATAACGCCAATGAGGCATTGTACAAACCAGTTAAGATGTTTTTGTAAGATACGGAAATGGAGCTAAAGATGGAGTATATTGCAGGAAGAACAGACTTTAAAATGACAAATAGTGCTGTAACCTTAGGAAAATTTGATGGTTTGCACCGAGGTCATCAGCTTTTAATAAATAAAATTATAGAACAAAAAAGCAGAGGATACCAGGCAGTAATGTTTACGTTTATGCTGCATCCCGGTAATCTTTTTTCAGATAAAGAGATTGAACTTATTTATACAGAAGAAGAGAAGAAATATATATTAGAACAATGGGGTCTGGATGTATTGGTATCTTATCCCTTTACGAGAGAAACAGCGTCCATGGAACCTGAAGAGTTTATTCAAGAAGTTCTAATTCATAAATTAGATGCAAAATTAATAGTAGTTGGCAGTGATTATCGCTTTGGAAAGAATCGTAGAGGCGATACTGATTTATTGAAAAAGTGGTCAAGTCATTATGGATATGAATTGTGTGTCATTGATAAGATACGTGCAGAGGATAAGGAAATAGGCAGTTCACTTATACGCGCTGAATTAAAAGACGGTAATATGGAAATGGTAAATGATTTACTAGGGAATCCCTACTCTATTATGGGGCAGGTTTTACATGGAAGAAAAATAGGTCGTACCATAGGATTTCCAACCATAAATCTCATTCCAAACTCTAATAAGCTGCTGCCACCTGACGGGGTATATGCTTCTGTTACAACGATTAACGGAGAAAAATATCCCGGGCTTACCAATATTGGACTAAATCCTACTGTTGGTGAAACACCAGAAAAAAGAGTTGAGACTTATATTTTTGATTATGATAATGACTTATATAATTCTTTCGTTTCCGTCGCTTTATACTCCAAAGAAAGAGGCGAGGAAAAATTTAATTCTTTGGAGGAATTAAAGGAGCAGATGAACAAGGATATAGAGTATGGAAGAGCGTATTTTAGAAACCATAGGATTTAAAGGTAATCAGTGTAAAGTTATGTTAAGAAGGTCCTTAACTATATTGAAAAGATAATAGAATTAGCCCTATAAATGGAATATGGGTTCCATCTATAGGGCGTTTTTATATGGTATAGGATTAGTGTGTCAAAAGAGCCAGTATTATGCTGGATTTATTTTTATAATAAATCCATTAAGTTCTCATAAAGCAATTCTATTCCTTTTTTTATACTATCTTCACTTAAGTTGGCATACCCAAGGAGAAGGGCTGGAACTTCTTTTTTATGATCACTAGTAATATAATGTCTGCTAAGCCCGTATAGTTTAATCCCACTCTTTTTACTTTTTTCTAGTATTGTTTCTTCGGAATCAATGGTTGGAAAACGAACAACTAAATGGAGCCCGGCATGTTCACCCTCAATGGTAATCTTATCTTTGAATAGTTTTAAGGATTGTATTACTATATCATGTTTATTCTTATAAAGGGTACGAATCATGTTTAAGTGCCGTTCAAAATATCCATCACGAAT
>DALYNO010000540.1:0-2766 GCA_031975295.1 Anaerocolumna sp.
ATTCAAATGCTGGATGAAATTATCCTCAGCTTAACTTAACAAGGAAAAACCTTGCTTTTTAAGCGGGGGCATAGACTAGAGATATTAGTAGGAGTTTTAAACTCCTACTAATATCAAGTCATGGCAGCTAGGCTATTTAGAAGAATACTATATAATTGCGTATACCCGCTTTGACTTACGGAATTGTCCAGTATCACCCAGATAAACACCCAAATTTGAAATAGTATCACAGTGTGCCTTTCAGATATTTGTAACAAATTAAATAATGAAAAATAATAGGAGGTTTACCAATGTCGGACTTTTTGTTAGAGATGAATGGAATCAGTAAAAGTTTCCCGGGCGTAAAGGCACTTGAGCAGGCTACATTAAAGGTTAGGCCAGGTACTGTTCATGCTCTTATAGGCGAAAATGGTGCCGGAAAATCTACCTTAATGAAATGCTTATTCGGCATTTATTCCAAGGACGAGGGTGAAATATTAATTGATGGTAAGCCAACACATATCGTTAATCCATATGATGCCTTAACGAAGGGAATTGCTATGGTACATCAGGAGTTACAGCCAATTATCGAAAGAAGCATCGCAGAAAATATTTACCTCGGTCGTTTTCCAACAAAAAAGTTTTTATTTGTAAAAGCTATTGATCATAAAAAAATGTATAAAGATGCAGAGAAGTTATTAAAAGAAGTTAAAATGAATTTTGATCCAAAAATCAAGCTATCAACATTGTCGGTTTCACAAATGCAATCGGTTGAGATAGCAAAAGCTGTGTCGGCGAATGCCAGGATTATTATTATGGACGAACCCACTTCCTCTCTAACCCAGAATGAAGTAGATAATTTATTTGATATCATAAACTTACTGCGAAAAAAAGGGATTTCTATTATATATATATCACATAAGATGGATGAAATTCTAAGTATCTCAGATGATGTTACCATAATGCGTGACGGACAGTATATTGGTACCTGGGGTGCTAAAGAGTTAACGATAGATATGATAGTAACAAAAATGGTCGGTCGTGAGCTGAAAAATCTTTATCCACCAAAATCTAATGTACCGGCTGAAGTTGTTTTGGAGGTTGATAAACTGACCTCTGTCAGGGAAAAGTCATTTAAAGATGTCAGCTTCAGTCTTCGCAAAGGAGAAATACTTGGGATTGGTGGTCTGGTAGGAGCACAACGTTCAGAACTTGTAGAGGCAATTTTTGGTATCCGTGGTATAAAGGAGGGAACCATAACTTATAAAGGAAGTAAAATTAAGATTAAACGGCCTCATGATGCGATTAATCAGGGTATTGCTCTTTTAACAGAAGATAGACGTGAAACGGGTATATTTGGTGTTTTATCTATTGCAGAAAATGTATCCATTGCCTCCTTGGATAAATATGTAGACTATGGGTTCATCCTGAATAATAAGAAAATTGAAAATTTAGTACAGGAAAATGTAAAAAAATTAAGTATTAAGACAAGGAACAGCAGAACAAAAATTCAGACGCTTTCCGGTGGCAATCAACAAAAGGTTATTATTTCTCGTTGGCTGGCCAATGATCCAGATGTTTTTATACTGGATGAACCCACCCGGGGAATTGACGTTGGTGCAAAATATGAAATATATACAATAATAGCAGAACTTGCGAAGCAAGGTAAAAGTATTGTAATGATTTCTTCGGAACTCCCGGAACTAATTGGTATGTCCGATCGAATTATCGTAATGTGTGGTGGTAGGGTGAGCGGTGAGGTTACGAGAGAAGAAGCTACACAAGAAAATGTCATGAGCTTGGCTACTAAATTTGCTTAAGGAGGATTATAGAGATGGAAAAGGTAGCACTAAATAAAAAATCAGTATATCGGTTTGCACAAAATAATGCAATCATAATAATCCTGGTATTACTTGCACTGTATGTAGGAATCAGTGAGTCAAACTTTTTTTCTTTTGGTAATTTCAAAAATTTATCAGTGAATACAGCAGTGCGATTTATTATTGCCTTGGGAGTTAGTGGAGCTTTGATTACAAAAGGAACTGATTTATCAGCAGGACGTCTTGTTGGATTGGGTTCTTGTATTGCGGCAACATTATTGCAAAAATCAGATTTTAGCACCAAGTTATTTCCAAACCTGCCAAATTTGCCGATTCTCTTTGTTATTATCTTAACTGTATTTATATGTGGAATATTTGGGTTTGCTAATGGTGCGGTTATTTCTTTTTTAAAGGTTCCACCGTTTATTGCAACACTGGGTATGCAGACATTGGTTTACGGTATTTGTTTGGTTTATACCGGAGCACAGCCAATAGGTGGATTGCGCAACGATTATACAATAATCTCTAGTGGATCAATCTTTGGTATTCCTTATTTGTTAATAATTGCCGTAGTTTTTGGAGCATTCATGTGGTTTTTATTTCATAAGACTAGACATGGTAAGTACATGTATGCAATTGGAGGAAATGAAAACGCCGCAGAAGTCGCAGGTGTTAATACCAGTAAGGTGAAAATCACAATATATACCCTGGCAGCAATGCTTTATGCATTAGGCGGAATCCTGCTGGCAGCAAAAGCTGGAGGAACTTCCGTTAATATGGGTGCTGGATACGAATTAGAAGCTATTGCCGCCTGTACCATTGGTGGTGTATCCACAAATGGCGGTGTAGGAAGAGTATCAGGAATTTTAGTTGGTGTATTGGTATTTGAGTTGCTGAAAATTTCTCTCCAATTCCTTGGAGTAGAAACCTCGTATACATATATAGTGCAGGGGCTTGTAATCATTAT
>DALYNO010000541.1:0-2753 GCA_031975295.1 Anaerocolumna sp.
TTTTTATGTGGATATGCCAGATCTTATGGAAAATGTGGATGTTCTTGCATCGATGCGAGGAGTACAAAACTTACTATTTGATATGATTGATGAACCAGAATTGATTGAAGAAAGAGTAAAACAAATTACGGATATATATTACGAATATTTTGATCGGTTCTATGAAAACATTAAAGATGAAGACGGTGGTAATGCATATACAGTATTCCAGATATGGGGACCAGGTAAAACAGTTAAGCTCCAGTGCGATTTATCTGCATTAATGTCTCCAAACCAATTTAGTGAATTTATTGTAAAATCACTTAAAGAACAGGCTGCTAAAGCGGATTGTGTCTTATACCATTTAGATGGGCCAGATGCTATCAAACATATGGATGTATTAATGGAAGTTGATGAAATTGATGCACTCCAATGGACAAGTGGTGATATGGGTCCGGACGGAACCTTAGAAGAATGGTACCCAATTTATGACAAAGCGATTATGGCAGGTAAATCTTTATGGGTTAAAGTTTATTCTGGTGACTTTGAGGATTGGATTAAAAATGTAGATAGAATAGTTAAAAGATACGGCTCCCATAGTTTATTTTTGTATTTTCCGGAAATGTCCTTGGAACAAGCTAATATTTTAATGGAATATGCAGATAAAAATTGGAGTGATATACAAGGAAGCATACATAGGTAAATCCAAGTTATAATTGAAATCAATTATGAGAACCAATGGAATCTAATAAAATAATATGTATAAAAAACTATAATAATAGACAAAAAGATGTGATGAAATATACAAATAAATCATCACATCTTTTTGTCTGTTTTCTTTGAAATGGTCATTATATGCAATTAAATCGTAAGATAGTACACAAATATGTTAAAATAGTCCAAAATAAGCGTCGAAAAGTGCATAGATTTTTTAGGTGATGTGATTTAAAATTTAATTACAATTTGAATTTGTAAAACCTAATATGGGAGGTATTTATGAAAAAGAAGGTAACAGCAGTAGTATTATGTATGATTATGGTGGTTTCACTTTTGTCAGGTTGCGCTAAATCTACCGAGACCGCTAAAGAATCTGGAAGTAAGGAAACAAATGAAGTTTCTAAGGACACAAAAGCAAGTAATGATGAAGCACAAACAGAGAGCACAGATACAACACAGGAATTTGCAGGTGAAGAATTAAGTATTTTAGTATCAACAGGCTGGATGGATAATCGATATGATGTTTCCCTTGCGCGTTTTGAAGAAACCTATGGTGTAACTGTGGATTTACAGACTATACCAGCTGACCAATATCCAGATGTTTTAAAAGTTAAGTTATCCTCATCCTCTATGCCAGATGTATTCTGGATTCAATCTGATCCCTTTGCTATTGGTTCTCAGATAGTAGATCCAGCTAAATATTGCATAGACTTTACTGGAAGTGACTGGGCTGCTAAATTACCGGAATCCAGACTGAAGTCCTGTACATATGATGATAAGTTATACGGTTTACAATTATGGCACAATTCACCAGAATATGTACTTGTATATAATAAAACGCTATTTGAAGAAAATAACTGGACAATTCCTAAGACCTATAATGAATTAAAGGAACTATGTGCAAAAATTGCAGCAGAAGGTATCACACCATGGTTTATGCCTGGTGCAGACGGTTGGCAGCATCAATTAGCCTTTTTCCAAATTGGTGGAGAATATGAAGAATCTGCTCCTGGTTTATACGATGCTTTAAATCAAAATACTCAAACCTTTGCAGGAAATGCAAAAATGCTTGAAGTCTTGGAACAGTTTAAGGAATTATCTGATGCCGGTTACTTTGGAGAAGACTGGATTGGCACTGATAGTACAAACATGCCAAATGAATTTGGTGACAGAAATATTGCAATGGCTATGGCTAACTCCAGTTATATAAAACAAATTAAAGATGATACAGGTTCTACAGATGAATTTGGATTATTTTTAATTCCTTTGGGAGACAATGATACATTTCCAACCAATCCAGGCGGTCCTACTATGTTTGGGTCAGCCACAAGCAAACACCCTGAGTTAGTTAAATTGTTCTTTGAATACTGTACTCAAACAGAAACTTTACAAGAAATTCTTGATAATTCACCAGCCTACACCAATATTGATGTAAATGACGATCAGGTACAGCAACATTGGTTGCCTGAAGAAGAGGTGTTTATGTCTAGTATCTCAAAAGATAAAATGAAGAATGGCGTTCTTCAAACAGCTACAAGATATACCAATAATTATTGGATGGAGTTTGGAGCTGATATGATTGCATATGTACAAGGTACTATAGAAGCCAAGAACGTACTGGAGAATATGGACACAAATAGAGCGGAAGCAGCTAAAGTCGCAAATGATCCTAATTGGAAATAGTTACAAATTATTTTTATGAGAATTATGGAGCCTAGGAAAATATTTTTCATAGGCTCCTTCTAGAAAAGAGGTTTACCATTGAACAAAAAAAATATATATCCACAATGGTTTTTATGGATTCCATTGGTTCTTTATATTTGTTTTTACTTAATACCTAGTTTACTTGGTGTTGGTTATTCTTTTACAGATTGGAACTCCAGAACATTAACAAATGGAGTGAAATTTGTAGGGCTTGAAAATTATATTCATATATTTACATCTAATAAAAATTATGTATCAGGTATCTTTAATACTTTGTCTTTTACGGTAATATCCAATATTATAAAATTAATTCCTGCCTTACTTCTTGCTATTATGCTGCAAGAGGGAATTAA
>DALYNO010000542.1:0-2736 GCA_031975295.1 Anaerocolumna sp.
ACTTATTAACTATATAGCTATCTGTGGCTATATCATTATTATACTAGGAGGATATATTTTGACGCAAACAAGCAGCCCTGCTGAAAACAAAATGGGGGTAATGCCAATCAATAAATTATTAATTGGTATGTCCCTTCCCATGATGGTATCTATGTTAGTGCAAGCCTTATATAATGTTGTAGACAGTATTTTTGTGTCTAAAGTAAATGACGCTGCTTTTACAGCATTATCACTAGCATTTCCAATACAGAACTTAATGATTGCTGTATCTGCAGGTACTTGTATAGGAATAAATGCATTATTATCCAGAAGGTTGGGAGAAAAGAAATACGAAGAAGCCAATAAAGCAGCAATAAATGGAATTTTTCTAGCACTGGTTAGTTCAGTCGTTTTTGCTATCTTTGGTTTTACATTAGCAGAGAAATTCTTTATCATGCAGACTGATGATCCTGAAATTATCAAATATGGTACCCAGTATTTGAGTATTTGCACGATTTTTTCTTTTGGAATCTTTCTCCAAATGACTTTTGAAAGATTATTACAATCAACTGGCAAAACAGTCTATAATATGTTTACACAGAGTACTGGAGCAATTATTAATATTATCTTGGACCCGATTTTAATATTTGGTCTCTTTGGTTTTCCAAGATTAGAAGTAATCGGTTCCGCAATAGCTACTGTTATCGGACAAGTTATTGCTATGTTACTAACTTTATATTTTAATTTAGCAAAGAATCAGGAAATCAAACTTAAATTCTTAGGATTTCGGCCACATTTAAAGACGATTGGTACAATTTATGCCGTAGGCGTTCCCTCTATCATTATGCAATCTATCGGATCTGTAATGGTTTTTTGTCTTAACAAAATCCTAATTTCCTTTACTCCTGTTGCCGTGGCAGTATTTGGTGCTTACTTCAGACTGCAAAGTTTTATTTTTATGCCCATATTTGGTTTGATTAATGGTATGATTCCTATTGTAGCCTATAATTATGGTGCTAAAAATAAGAAACGTATAGTGGATACCATTAAATTAACTGCCTTACTTGCAGTAGGTATCATGACCATAGGTGTTTTGTTATTCCAACTGATTCCTGAGCAATTACTAAGTATCTTCCACGCCTCAGAAGACATGATATTAATGGGAATACCAGCTCTTAGAATTATTAGTTTGGCTTTTATATTTGCAGGATTTGGCATTACGGCTAGTTCTGTTTTTCAAGCACTTGGAAATGGCGTCCATAGTATGATTATTTCCATTGCCAGACAGTTAGTAGTAATTCTGCCAATAGCCTTTATATTTTCACAATTATTTGGTTTAAGTGCTATCTGGTGGTGCTTCCCCATCGCTGAAATTGTATCATTACTTCTATGCATCTATTTCCTTAAAAAGAATTTTAAAGAAAAAATTGATGTGTTTTACGATATAGAAACAGCTGATAGTATTTTAGAATAATGAAAAAGGGACTGGCTAATTTAAGTTAGTATTAAGAAGCTTAAATTACGCAGTCCCTTTTTATATTATTTATACTGATGTTCTTTAACTAATCCAGATGGAAAAGTGGTTTAAGATCAATGGCTACTGGGCTGTTATCAGGATTTGTTTCCATAATATCCGCCATGAAATCCCACCATTTTCTATTAATAGCTGTATCAGCACCTTTAGCCCATAATTCTTCATCCTCTATTTCAATATATCCAAAAAGTATATTTGTTTCTTCATCTAAAAATATGGAATAATTTTTTCCACCATGTTCATGTATCATATCTATCATCTCGGGCCATAACTCATTGTGGCGTCTTTCATATTCTTCAGCCATACCTTCATATAATTTCATTTTAAATCCTTTAATCATAATTATTCCCTTTGTACATCACATCTGTTTTACACCTGTGACATTGCCGCTTGGCTTCCTTCCTTATATATATTTTTCTATCATGATGTTTCGGTCAAAAATGTTCTGACTCTGGTATCATCTAATTCATTATATATTTATCCACACAAAATATGACTTAAAATACATCCCTACCGTACACTTCAATCTGTGTTAATGCTGGAAAAGGTGATGGATCATCAGCCTTAATTAATTCTGAAAGTGTTAACCATTCCAATTGTTTATCGCCTATGTTAAGAACATGGGCTTTATCACTTCTTTCTAAGGTCCACTCAATTTTTTCTCCATCAGAGAAGGTTAGTGTGACTTTTTCCCACCAATTATCATGAGGAAAGTCTGATCTAGTATAGAGAACTATTTTTTCTCCATGAATTTTTCTACCAAAATCCAATTTCATAGTAGCATCATCTTGCATATTTATACCCCATGACTCATAAGGCCAATTGCCATGAGAGTGATTTTCTCTAACTCCATCTATGGCATTTTTAGCTGCGAAAACAGACTCCCCTCTCGTCTCCACATTAGCACTAGCATGAGGATAACATCCTATATCCCCATGTTGATCCATTACATTTAAGCTTAAATTTCTATAATTACCCAGTTCTTTTTCATCCGCGATTCTAACATATAAAAGATGCATGGTGCCTGTGAATACTTTTGGCGACATAGATAATCTTTTGGTTCCAAATGGAATTTCATAAATAATTTTATTTTGTGTAACATACACAAAAGCATCCCCTAAAGCATCGTCCACCTGAATATGTAAATGAACTTCTGGTTTAGAAACTGTGATAACAATCTTATCCCCTTCTTCATAAGCCTTATGATAAACTAAGTTTACTTC
>DALYNO010000543.1:0-2726 GCA_031975295.1 Anaerocolumna sp.
GATGCACCATTTATCATATCACGACACAAAAAAGAATTGCTAAGTTCACCTAATACATCTCTCATTGGGCCCATTTCATAAGCATTCCAATGAGAAATATCACTTTTATACATTTGAAATCCATCATGGTGTTCAGCAACAGGAATCACATATTGAGCTCCTGCTGCTTTAAATAAATCCGCCCACTCTTCTGGATTAAATGCCTGAGCCTGAAACATCGGGATAAAATCTTTATATCCAAAATCTTTATGCTCACCATATGTCTTTCTATGATGCTCAAATTCCTTGCTGCCTTCTATATACATATTTCTTGAGTACCATTCACTTCCAAATGCTGGTACGCTATAAATTCCCCAATGTATGAATATTCCAAACTTGGCGTCCTGATACCACTTTGGAACTTTATAATCACCTAATGAATCCCAGGTATCTTTATACTGACCTTTCCCAATGACTTCATCAATAATTGCTAAATAATTTTCCTTACTATACATAATTAACCTCTCCTTTTTCTGTTGGATATTGGGTAAGCACTTATTCTGCTATCTTTATTATATATTTTTTCTGGTATTTTAGCAGATATAGAAACGACATATTTTACATAAACAAGTCCATATTTTACAGATATCATGCATGGAAGAAAGTCTCAAGAACAGTTTATGATTGCAAAACTATACAATCTCATATAAAATTACATCATAACATAAGATTTACCAACCACAGGTAACAACTTTTTAAGGAGATATCCATGGCCGATGTCAATATAAAAATACAAATTGGAGCTACTGTGTTTCATATCATATCCCTATCCAGCGGTCCCATTGAGCATATTCCCATGCATGTACATGGTAACAAAAGCTATGAGCTTCACTATATCTATGCCGGAAGTGGTATCTTAAAAACAAAAGATAAGAATTATAACCTTCGTACTGGTCATATTTTTCTTACAGGCCCAAACTTTTCTCACGAGCAGATTGGGGATAAGGATGATCCCATGTGCGAATACTGTATCTATTATACAGTTCTTGGTAAAACAGAATTTGAGAAGGATGATGTAGCCTTAACCTTATTATCCCAGAATTTTTGGCTGGGTGATATATCCGCCTCTACTCATACAACTATTACAAAACTATTTAAGGAAGCCACCATGGGTCTGCCTGATTATGCACATGCTATGTATTTTATAGCAGGAGAGCTGTTAGTTGACCTTGCAAGAGAATTAAGGAATTTTACCTCTTATTCTCTGAAAGAAACCAAATTAAATACGGATGATAAAAAGTTCTTAATTATTGAGCGTGAACTTCTGGGCAACTATGTTACAATAACACCCTCATCCCTTTCAGACAAGCTTGGATTAGGAACAAGACAAATGCAACGACTGTTAAAACAGCATTATGGTATGACATTTCAGCAGATGCGATTAAAAGCAAGATTGAATGCTGCTTCTTTGCTATTAAAAGGAAGTACCTTATCCATATCCGCTATCGCATTACAAACTGGATTTTCATCACTTGAATATTTCTCCAATTGTTTCAAAAAAGAATTTCATATGACTGCTGTAGAATACCGATTGGAATAGTTTAAGTTTTTTATTTAATAAACTTATTCTCCTATCCCAATACCGTATTCTTTTACCTGTTCCACCATATGTCCAATATTACCTTCACCTGCAAACTTATTCCTATCAAAGAAATCCTCTCTTAAGTCCATCCATTCAAGGGGATTTGACTCTTCTATTAGAAATATTGGCGTTTTTAATGTACCAACATATACCTCTACATAACACTTTTGATTATAATAGGTAAAATCCATCATGTGGTGTAACATAATATCTTTTTTATGAATACCTGTCTCTTCATGTAGTTCTCGGTATGCAGCTGTAAAACTCTCTTCATTTGCTTCAATTTTTCCGCCTACCAGATTATATTTTCCCAGGTACGGATCCTTTACTCTCTTGCAAAATAAGAGTTTGCTCTGGTCAGTATTAAAAACCATGATACAATTGTATCCTTGATAATTTTCTATCATTTGCTTGCTCTCTTTCTATGTAATCTCTGATATACATAATTACTGATTTTATGCTTAAGGCATAAGTATCCCCTACAGTATATCATATAAATCCATCCTATTATAGTTATAGATTTTTATCCGCTATACCCAAGCATTTAGAACGATAGAAAGTAAGGTATGTATGCCTACTATATAAGTTTGCCCCTTTTGACTCAATGGACTTAGAGCCAAATATAACAAAATCATCGTACTCAATACTTACCTTACCACATTTTTTTGTTACAAGTATCTCTTACATTGATCTATATTTGCTTCTTCAAATGTTAACAATCTTTGTCCCAAATCACGAATCTCTAGGTCTGCATCCTGATATTTCTTTAATTTTTTAATACTTTCAATGACACCCATAGTGCTGCCTTGTATCATCGTCTCTGAAATATGAGATGGAGATTTGTCCGTTAAAGTCTTAAGATTAATCATCATATCTGCGGAAGCCTTTTGATAAAAACCAATATCTTTGCCCTCTTTATCCAAATGTTCCAATTTACCCTTTGTTTCCTGAAATATTTTATCATACTCCTTATATTGGGACTCTAATACATGTTTATATTCAGCATCATCTGTAACATTTAACAGATGGCTTATGGTATCAAGACCCATTTGTGAATTTTGATAAATATAATTCAATAGCTCTACATTCTTATCCATGAAATCCT
>DALYNO010000544.1:0-2720 GCA_031975295.1 Anaerocolumna sp.
GTCCACTTCCAAGATACCCTTTTGGTATACCAATTTTCATTCCTGAAACATCATTAATCAGCGCTTTTGAATATTCGTATTGATCCTTTTTAAGGGTTTCACTATGGTTTACACTGGTTGAATCCCTATGATCGTATCCAGATATAATATCTAGAGCGGCAGCACAATCCGCTACATTTTTACCAATAGGTCCAATCTGATCAAGGGAGGAAGCATATGCTACCAGACCATATCTGGATACTGTTCCGTAAGTTGGTTTAATACCTGTTACACCACAAAAGGCGCTAGGCTGTCTAATAGAACCACCAGTATCAGAACCTAATGCATAAAAGGCTTCCCCTGCTGCAACTGCTGCTGCAGAACCACCACTTGACCCACCAGGAACATGCTCCTTATTTACTGGATTCTTAGTAATTTTAAAATATGAAGTCTCTGTAGTACTTCCCATAGCAAATTCATCCATATTGGTTTTACCAATAATTACAGCTCCTGCTGCTTCTAATTTTTCTACTACAGTTGCATTATAGGGTGGTACAAAGTTTGATAATATATTAGATCCACAAGTAGTTTTTACACCTTTTGTACATATATTATCTTTTACTGCCACAGGAACACCTGCCAAGGGAGAGTCTGCATATTCCCCATGATCAATTCTAGCTTGAACCAATTCTGCTCTCTTATAGGCTTCTTCTTCCATAACAGTAATGTAACAACCATAATCTTCATCCAGACTTTTAATTTTATCAATCTGTGCTTTCACAGCCTCTATTACCAATATTTCTTTTTTCTTTATTTTTTCACCCAGTTCCAGGGCAGATAATCCAGTGAAATCCATATAATACCTCTTTCTAACTTAAGTTTATTCTACTGTTTTTGGCACCATGAAACATCCGTCTTTGCTCGCAGGTGCATTGGAAAGCAAGATATCTCTGTTAGGCTCATTAACAACCACATCTTCACGAAATACATTTTGTATAGGGAATACATGAGACATAGGTTCCACTTTATCCGTATCTAGTTCATTCATAGTTTCCATATATCCTATGATACTGCCTAAATCCTTTTTGGCTTTTTCTTTTTCCTCACTGCTTAATTCCAGTTTGGCTAAAGCTGCAACATATTCTATAGTTTTGTCAGTTATTTCCATTTTTACACCCATTGTATATCACAGTATTCCTGCAATACTGCCAGATAAAATTTATAATATTTATTAAATGGCATCCTTTCAAAATATTTTCTTTCTATTAAGTAATATAATTCGTGCTTTTTTATAATTTAATTTTAATAACTTTATCCATTTTGAGATTATATACAGAAGCAATTACTTAATCTATAAATCTTCTTGCTTTTCATATATTTTATAGTTTTTCATATATCTCATTGATTTATGTCCATTTTATTTACTATGGCTCTAATCTTGACACATCTCTTGGGAATAAGGCTGTTTCCCTTACATTTACTTCGTCTAATAACTTCATAGTAAGTCTTTCAAGTCCAATGCCAAGTCCACCATGAGGAGGCATACCGTGTTTTAACATAAGTAAGAAGTTAGTAAAATCTTCAGGGTCCATTCCTTTGGCTTGTAATTTAGCAACCTGATCCTCATAGCAGTGAATTCTCTGTCCACCTGTAGTTACTTCCATGCCTTTGAATAATAAGTCAAAACTTAAGGTAAACTTAGCATCTGCTGGATCATCCATTGCATAGAATGGTCTCTTCTTGGAAGGATAATGGGTTACAAATACAAAGTCACTGTCATGTTCTTCTTTAAAGTATCTACCGATTAACACTTCCTCTTCTGGTTCTAAATCGTATGGATTTTTAATTTTTCTATCATACTTTTCAGATACCAATCTCTTCGCCTCATCAAATCGAACGGAAGGAATATTTTTGGCACTTGGTAATGTAACATTTAATAATTTTAATTCTTTTGCATATTCCGTTTCTAAGAATTCAAAAACATATTGTAGCATGGCTGTTTCCATTCCCATAATATCGTGGAAGCTATCAATATAACCCATTTCAAAATCTAAACTGGTATATTCATTTAAATGTCTTGTAGTATTATGCTTTTCTGCACGAAATACTGGAGCAGCCTCAAATACTCTGTCATATACACCTACCATGGTTTGTTTATATACCTGGGGACTTTGGGCTAAAAATGCTTTTTTTCCAAAGTACTCTAGCTTAAATACATTAGCACCGCCTTCAGCATTTCCCGCAACAATCTTAGGTGTTCTTATCTCTGTAAAGTTTTGAGTAAATAAAAAGTCTCTAAACCCTCTTACAATTCCTTCTTGAATTTTAAATATGGCTCTTTCTCTTACATTCCTAAGCGCAATTGGCCTTAAGGATAATTTAGTTTCCAGGGAAGTACTTAACTTCCATTTGCTAATTGGTATGGGCATTGTGGAATCTTTCTGTGGTTCAGATAGAATTACCAGTTCCTTTACTAGGATTTCAAAACCAAAAGGCGCTCTCTCTTCTTTCTCTACCAGACCTTTGACCTCAATGGTTGCACCTTCTCGTACACTTTTATCAATAACATCTTCTCCTAATACACATTGAACCAGACCATCAAACTTTCTTAATACCACAAAAGAAAATTCACTCATATCCCTGATTGTGTGGACTGCACCTCTCATGGTTACTTCTTTGCCAAAATAATCGCCAGCAAGTATATCTTTAATTTCTACCGTATCTTTCTTTTAAATGCCTTG
>DALYNO010000545.1:0-2720 GCA_031975295.1 Anaerocolumna sp.
TTTTATCTACTTCCTATTTTTTTATAGCTATTGCCAATAATAATTATACTCCAACCATAACTCAACAAATATTCGGTGGTTTTCACATTATTATCATAGAAATAATCATATGTGCCATAGTGTTTTACACTGGCTGCAGCATGTATGATTGTATGTATTTCGTCATTCACCCGGTTTAGTAAACATTGATCTGTCAAATCACCTGTTATGATATGTATTCTTTTCCCTATTTTATCAACATATTTACCATTGAAGTAAAATGCAAGTATTTTCTTGATTCTTTCATAACCATCGCCTAAATTACTACTACGTACAATACAGTATGCATTTCCAGTTTCTTTATCCAGAAATTCACTTAAAAGATGCGCACCTAAATACCCTGTCACTCCTGTAATCAAAACATTTCCTAGCGGTTCTCCCTTAGAAGCACCTTTCATATTAGCCACATTCTTCTGTAGCATTTCATTGTATTCCATACAGTAATCAAAGGATTGTTCCATATTTTTATGTCTTCCACCCTCTATAAACTCACATAGTTCTGTAATAGAAGGATAGTCAAATATATTCTGCAAGGAAACTGTCAACCCTCTTTTATTAAGCTTAGAAACATATTCCATGGCCTTTAGACTGTCTCCACCAATATCAAAGAAATTATCTGCCACACTTACTTTAGGAATATCAAGTACTTCTATTAATGTTTTGACTAATATTTTTTCATTAACAGTTAGTGGTCTAGCCATATCCCTATTCGTTAAACAGGTACCAAATTCAGGCGTTGGAAGTTTACTTCTATCTATCTTACCACTTGATGTTGTTGGAAATTCATCCATTCTAATAAAATAATGGGGTATCATGTATTGTGGCAGTGTTCTAACCAATTCCTTCTTTAGAACTTTTTGATTCATTTCTTGGCCTGTATAATAAGCACAGATATATTGTCTTCCCTTTCCATCTTTACGCACTGCTACAATGACTTGTTCTGCTCCTAAGTAATTAACCATAGCATTTTCAATTTCACCAAGTTCAATACGTAGACCTCTGATTTTCACTTGAAAGTCATTTCTTCCAATATATTTAATATTGCCATCCTCCTGCCAGCGTGCAAGATCTCCAGTCTTATACATTCGTCCCTGATCAAATGGGTTTAAAACAAATTTCTCCTCCGTAAGTAGTGGGTTGTTCATATAGCCTTTACCCACGCCATCTCCTCCAATACACAATTCCCCAATACAGCCCACCGGCATTGGATTATATTTTTTATCCAAAATATATATCTGCGTGTTTGCAATGGGTTTACCAATTAGTATATTTTGAACGGAATCCACTTTGGCACAAGTTGACCAAACTGTTGTCTCTGTGGGACCGTATATATTATATATAGGAGCATCTGCATGCTCACGAACTTTATTTACAACATTACTTTCTAAGTTTTCTCCACCCACAATGATTGCTTTTAAAACGCTCATATACTGAAGCTCATCACAATCTGCCATGAATACAGTCAGCTTTGTAGGCGTTGTCTGTATCACATCCACCTTATAACGGCATATGAGTTTATTTAATGCAGCTTGATTATTAGCCTGGTTTTCATTAGCATATATCACTGTTAGTCCATTGAGTAATGGAAGGATACTTTCTGTAACATAAATATCAAAACCAATTGTAGTCGTTGAAACTATGGAATGACAATTATTTTTACATATCACAGTATGAACAATATTATTCTTATTATTATGACAATAATTGTTTACATTTCTATGGCTTAACAAAGTTCCCTTGGGTTTGCCAGTACTTCCAGATGTATAAATACAATAGCATATATCCTCTGCTGCATTTATGTTATCTACCAGTCCGGTTTTCTCAAATATTTGATCCTCGGACATATCAATAACTGCCTCAACCTCCACTTCTGCCTCTAATACCAATGCAATTCTGCATTTAGAATCCTTTAGCATATAATTTATTCTTTCCTCAGGGTAAGTAGGATCAATGGGCAAATAAGCTCCACCTGCTTTCAGTACAGCAAATTGTGCTACTATAGTCTTATAGCTTCTTTTTGCTATTATTGCCACAATATCTTGGTGTCCAATTCCCTTTTCCCTGAGAACCAGTGCTAAAGAGTCTGACATATCATCAATTTGTCTATATGTATAATACTTGTCCTCAAAAATAACGGCTGTCCTATCCGGATGCTTAGCCACATTATCCCGTAATAACTCATGAATGCACTTATCACGTTCATAAGTAACTTTAGTATTATTAAAATCATATACAACCTTCTGATATTCTTCCTCCGTCATATAATTCATGTCTGCTAGAAATGTTTGTTCCGAATGAAATATTGAAGTGAGTAATGTCTGAAGATGACCATGTAAGGCTATAATTTCATTTTCTGTAAATCTATCTGTCATGTAATCATAATTTATATGATACTCCCCCCTATTTCCCCAATCATCTATATGAATCTGTAAACTCTCCCCTTGCCTCCTATGATGATACCAATTTGCCTCATCATAATGAATTTTTGTAGTTTGAAAACTAACCAATACATCAAATAAAGGTATATTAACATTTTTTTCAGCACGAAGGGCCTTTAAAAACTCACTATATAAAAACTTTTGTCTACGAAAACAGGACATCATCTGAGACTTTAGTTTTCTGGCCAATATCATAAAGTCATCACGCTCTTGAATCTCAACTGCTATGGGAATTGTATTGAT
>DALYNO010000546.1:0-2720 GCA_031975295.1 Anaerocolumna sp.
ATAATTATGATAAAAATAGCACGTAATGTATTTATGACTTCAATATTATTACTATCATTAGTAGCTTGCAATAAAGACATAAATACAACGAATGATAATCCAGCTGAAATTGAAATAACAGAGGATAAACCTTCAAAAGAAACGAATCAGCAAATCGCACAGGAGGATATGAAAACAATTGATCCCAGTGATGAAGCAAAAGAAACCAACTCTAATCCTGCTAAGGAAGTAACACCTTTACCAAATGTGGATACACCTGTAGAACCAATCATACTAACAAGTCCTCCAATTGAATACTATAATTCTATTCAAGCAACGAAGAGTACTACAATACCCCTTAACTTAAAGTTATCACAAAGCACCCCGAATAACATCATAGATGACGAGGATTGGTTTTTGGATAATAATCTTGAGTTAAAATCCTACTATATTGAAGACGCTTTTCAAAGAGGAGAGGCTGACTTACCCGGGGAAATTGAGACAACGCAAAGTGATTTATTCCTAACATCTGCTTTTTTTGATGATTCCTATCTATATGCTGTATATGGTACAGATTATAATGAAGGATATTTATTAAATATATATGATGTTTATACAAATAGTAAATTGTATTCGCTGGATTTTACGAATTATAGATATGCACCTGAATTTGTAACTGAAGATTATGGCTATGTACAGCAAAAAGTGAATTGGGCAGTCTTACAAGATAACATTCTCTATGTTTCAAACAGTCATAACACCTATGCCAAAAGTTCAAAATATAGGAATGGATATATCACTGCTATTGATCTGATATCTAACAGCATAATCTGGAGATCAAAACCCTTAGTAAGCAATACTAAAAATTTTCAGATTCTTGATAATGTAATAATATGTGGTTATGGTTTTACCGCAGAAGATGATTTTCTATATGAGTTAGATAAAAACACTGGTCTTATATTGAATGAAATTCCATTAAAATCTGCACCTACTTATATAATTAAGAAGGATAATTTGCTATATGTGCGTACTTATGATACTGATTACGAGTTTATAATAGAAGAATAATCAGATGAATAACTTCTATTTCAATTACGAGTTCACTAAATTGGTTAAATTTATTAAAGTGAACGTGCTAATAGTATAGTTGAAATAAATGAAGGCAATGGTTACCCTGGACGTGATAACAGTATCCAAGCATTAGTAACCTGGTAATCATTGCCTTTATATACTACTTTAAGGTGATTACACCAAATAAATAGATTTCATTCTAAAATAACATATAGATTGACCTGTATGTTCTAAATTAATATTTAACGCCCTTCCAGTAGAGCGGCGTATAAACTTCTGCTATATCTGGAAGCTTCACATCTTTTAGTGCCCATTTCTTATATTCTTCAAAACCTGTTCTATCAACAATATAACCAATGTGTTCCTTACCGCCAGGTGCTTCTGGGTCAATATAATGCGTTACATACTCATAGGTATTCATAATGATTTTAATAATACTTTCCTCATCTACCCACTTAATAAAATCCTCACCTAAACGAGGATTTTTCTTGCCGGTTCTGCCAAAAAGTGTTAATCGGTAATACTTCTTTTCACTTCTGGTCCAGGCACCCGTAGGGCAATTAAGGACACATTCTCCACAACCAATACATTTATCATGATTTCTGGCTACTTTATAATTAACAGCCTCAAGAGCCTTTACTGATTTTTTTGCACATTTTTTTACACAAGCGCCACAACTTACACATCTGTCACTTTCATAAGAGGGCAGCGTCATTCCCATAATACCAAAATCATGCATTCTTACTTTTGCACAATCATTTGGACATCCAGTAAGCGCTATTTTAAAATGAAGGTCATGAGGGAACACTTGTTTTTCAATACGCTTGGCAAATGCAGTGGTATCATAACAGCCATAAGGACAGACTCTATTTCCAATACAAGAAGTAATATTTCTGGTTCCTGCAGCAGTGTAACCTGCACCAGGTTCATCTTGATTAATATTTAATCCCTCAATGATTGGTTGTAACATAGCGTTTACGAACGGCATATCCTCATACCTAATTCCTGGGATTTCAAATCCTTGCCTGCTAGTTATATGAACAGTTCCATTGCCATACTTTACTGCTAATTCATATATCATAGGAAGAAATTTAGCATCCAGATGTCCCCCAGGAACACGTATTCTTGATGCTGTAATTCCTCTAGTCTTTGTAACACGAAAAGCATTCTTTCTTAAGGTTTTTGTATTAATATCCATATTTGGCTCCCATCTGTGTGCTTTAGCACGCATACAAGTAAGGAGGAGTGAAGGTTTATGTTCACGCTTATTCCTCACTATTTAAAGTTAATCAATCAAATTCTTGCCCTTGGTATAATGAAATACTGGGCCATCTAGACAAACATAAGTATCATCGATTTTACAATGACCACATTTGCCAATACCACAGCACATTTTACGTTCATGAGAGATCCAAATACTATCTTCTTGATATCCTATATCCAATAATCCCATGGTGGAAAAGCGCATCATGGCAGGTGGTCCAACAACAATGGCAGCAGAATTAGATAAATTAAGTCTTTTTAGGTCTGGAATATATTTAGTAACAAGTCCCACCGGATATTTAGTATCTTCCTCTGCAGCGTCTACAGTAAGGATTACATCCATTTTCTTATTCCAGGTATCAAATTCTTGGCGGAACAAAATATCTTTAGGTGTTTTAAAGCCAGCA
>DALYNO010000547.1:0-2717 GCA_031975295.1 Anaerocolumna sp.
ACCATATCACCACTTTCAGCTTTTCCACCCGGTATAACAGGAAATGTAACTACTACCGTATTTTTCTGATCTTTTATTCCCCTTACATACCAGGAACCATCAACCCGCATTGCTGCTTTTTTATTATTAAATAATTCACCGGCTAAATCATTATCAATTGTATCTGTGTCAATAGGAAAGGCACCCATATCTCTTAGAGTCTTAAACATTTCTAGTCCCTTAACCCAGTCAGGTGGCGTGATTGTTGGGATTTTACTGTATTCCTCCGGACCTGAAGCGGAAAGCATTAAATATTCAGCCAAATAATGAGGCACATTATTTAATGAAACTGCAATAGGTACAATCCCATTTATTTGAAAGGTTTCAATCGCCTTCACCATTTTGTCCCAATCTGTTGGTAACGCAAGCCCATACTTATCAAATAGATCTTTATTGCAAAATAACCCTTCCCAATAACCAGTTGTTGGTACTGCTCTCATGACTCCATCAGGATTTGCAGCAGCTTTTAACGCACTGGGGAGTGTTTCCCCTGCATAGTCTGGATAAACAGCTTTTATCTCGTCTATGGGTATAAATTTATTCGCTGCTAGCACATCACTGGCATTAGCGTCAGTAAAATACTGAATAACATCTGGTTCATTACCTACAGCAAAATCTGTTGCTATTTTAGTCTTCCAATCTTGGTCAGAAGATTGTGAATCGTCTTCAATTGTGATGTAGGAGTAATCATCCATAAACTTTTTATTAATTGCTTGATAGTTAGCAGCATTGGGATCCGTTCCTCCAAACATGGAAACAGTGGTTAAGGTGACAGGATAAATCTCTTCTCCCTCTGGCCCATGGGAAATATTAGTAGAAGTGGTGGTTAGTGTTTCTCCCTCTTTGTTAGAAGTATCTTTTGTATTACTGCAGGCAGTTATAACTAATATCAACACTATTATGGTTAATAAGGCTATTAACTTTCTCATTTTCATATCCTCTCCAATCATGATAATCACGAACCTTACTTCACTATTCTATTCATTATTATATCTTCTAATATAATTTTTTTCATTTGTTGCAGTTGACATTACTTGTCTATTCTTGGTTAATTGTTTCCATATTTGTTTCTTGGGATTTCATGTAAGGTAATGTTATAGTTGATACGATATAATCCTGATTATCTAGATTAATTGTAAGTCCATAAGCATCTCCAAATATAAGCTTTATACGTTCATTCACATTTCTGATACCCAGTGAAAGATGCTTTCCTTTTCCTTCACCAATGGCGTGTTTTCCATCCAATATTTCGTTAATTCTTCTAAAATCAATTTCAGTAATAGCTTTTGCTGAGTTCTTAACTTGCAGAAATATTTTTCCATCTTGTAAGAAGACAGACAGGAATATACAACCTTCTTTAATTACTTCTACGCCATGGACCACGGCATTTTCCAGAATCGGTTGTAAAATCAGCTGAGGTACTAAAGCATCTAATATAAGAGGATCTATCTCTTTTTTTACAGTAAGTCTTTCTTTAAATCTCATGGAAATTATGTAAAAATAGGCATCGGCACATTTTAGTTCTTCTGATAGTTCTATTAACTTTTTGTGGGTTCTTCCCATGCTATAATTGAATAAGGTGCCTAAGGCTTCAATCATTTTAGACACATTTTCATCACCTGCCATTCTGGCTTCCCAATTCATCAGTTCTAACGTATTATTTAAAAAATGAGGATTTATCTGGGATTGAAGGGCTAGTATCTTGGCCTCTCTTCGTGCCAATTTTTCATTACAGGCATCTTCAAACAGAGTTTTCAATTCTAAAGACATTCGATTAAAGGACTCCAAAAGATAAGAAAACTCTGTATTTGGCATATGTCCTTCAATGGTCATACCAATGTTACCTTGTTCCAGTTCTTTTGAAGCCAAATGCATTCTTGCCATTGGTTTGGTGATATGTCTGGCTATAAAATACAGCATATAAATTAAGACCGGAAATATGATAGCTACTACAAACAAAGCTATATAGGACATGGATTTCAAATCTCTATACATAACTTCCTGATTTTCTAGCATTATGCCGCCAAAATAGTAATCATCGAATTTCTTTTGATATAGATAGCCTAAATATTCACCCTCTTCTGCTTTTACTATTTTGTTATTATTTAACCTTTTAAATTCACTTTTTATTTCTTTGATTACCTGATTTGTGTCTGCTTTATTTTCAGGTTTGGTTCTAAAGTAGGTATTACTTACATCATCTATCATAAATCCAAATTGGCTCTCTTCCTTTATGGTAGAACCTTCAAATAATTTCTCTTGATCAAGTTCTAAGACTAATGTGCCAAATTTCATGTAATTTGTGGTAGTATACATATTTCTAATAATATAAATTCTACCCTCTATAATTTTAACATGAGCATCTGAGGAGTCCATTTCAGTGATTGCATTGGCTTGTCTCTTCACTACATTTTTATAAATATCAATATAACTGCCAGGTTGTCTTGAGGTATAATATGAGTGATCCATATCTTCACTTAAGTAAAACACAGATATAACAAATCGTCTGTCATTATAATATTTACTCTTTAAATTGCCGATTACTTCTTTATAGAATTCAGAGCTGGTACTTTCATCTTCTTTTAATTTTTTCCATGCTTTTTCTATAATTAAGTCATAGGAAGTTTTTTTTGATAACGTAATCGCTTCATCTATTTTCTGGGCATACAAGGTCGTGT
>DALYNO010000548.1:0-2711 GCA_031975295.1 Anaerocolumna sp.
TATTAATATCAATTGATAGACATGATATAGGAATAATTTTATGGAGGATGTAAAGTGAAAAAAAGAGTGTTAGCAGTACTATTAAGTACGATGATGGTGGTTTCACTATCCGCCTGTAGTTTGAAGGCTCCTGAAAAAACTGGAACTACAGACACTGGAACCAAAACAGAATCAAATGGGGAATCTACGAAAGAAACAGTTACTCTTGTATTTGCAGAAGTTAATCCCCTAGACACGATAGTTGGACAGACAGATACAGCCTTTAAGGAAAAAGTTGAAGAACTATCTAACGGGGAGATAAAAATTGACTTACAGGCCAGTGGTGTTTTAGGTGCGGAAAATGATGTACTTGATACTATGTTAGGCGGAGGTGGAACAATTGATATGGCGCGTATTTCTGCATTTGCTCTTACAAGTTATGGTGGAGAAAAATCCAAACTTCTTTCTGTTCCATATACATTTGTAAACCGTGAGCATTTCTGGAATTTTGCAGACTCTGATTTGGCAAAAGAATTTCTTATGGAACCACATAATAATGGAAACGGTATCAGAGGATTAGCTTATGCTGAAGAAGGTTTTCGCCACTTTTTTACAATCAAACCAATTACGGGCTTAGAAGACTTAAAGGGCATGAAACTCAGAGTTTCCAATGATCCAATTATGAATGGAATGGTGGAAGGAATAGGTGCTTCTCCTACAGTTGTATCATTTGGTGAGTTATATTCTGCACTTCAGACCGGTGTAGTTGATGGTGCTGAACAACCAATTGCTAACTATAAATCAAATGCATTTCCTGAAGTTGCACCTAATCTTATTCTTGATGGTCATACATTGGGAGCAGTGCAGATTGTTATCACAGATGAAGCTTGGGATAAACTTTCCGATGAACAAAAGAGCATTATTGAAGAAGCTAGTAAATATGCCTCTGAATATAATAGAAAGATCTCTGAAGAAGCTGAGAATAAAGTACTTGAGGAATTAAAAGCGGATGGTGTAAATGTTATTGAAGTAACTGATATTAAACCATGGCAAGAAGCCTGTAAAGATATAATTACTTCTTCTACAGAGAGTAATAAAGAACTATATCAAAAGATTGTAGATATGAAATAAGATATAAAGTTATGTATATAGGCATGGAGGAGAAGTGATTTTCCATGCCTGATTTTTTGAGGAGGTAAAATATGCCTAAAATATTTGCTGCTGTTGATAAGATTAAGCCAGCATATGATTTCATATATAAAATAGTCCTCTTCTTATGCAAGATGCTTTTAATTGTGGATATATTGATTACAAGTTTCGCTGTTATGGGAAGATATGTTTCCTTTATACCTGATCCTGCTTGGAGTGAAGAAGTAGTACTTACTTGCATGGCTTATATGGCTGTTCTATCAGCTGCCTTGGCAATACGAAGAGGAGCACATATACGAATGACAGCTTTTGATAAATATTTGCCCAAAAAGATGCTAGGAGTATTAGATATCTTAGCGGATCTAAGTGTACTGACCCTTGCTGTAATTATGATAGTTGTGGGATATAAATATGCTATTAATATCGGTGCAAAAGGTACCTATGTAAGTATGCCAGGCTTATCCAGGTTCTGGATGTATTTTCCGATACCCTTGGCGGGAATAGCTATGCTGGTTTTTGAGTTGGAATCCATTTATAATCATATAAAAGTTTTTTTTGTAAGGGAGGAAATATAATATGAATGCAGAGAGTATGGCAATACTGATTTTACTTGGAAGTTTCTTTGTCATGATTTTATTAAGATTTCCAATTGCATATGCTGTAGCACTTTCCTCACTATTATGTCTTTTATATCAAGGACTTCCACTTACAACTATATGTCAGCAAATGGTAAAGGGTATCAGTTCATACAGTTTAATGGCAGTTCCATTTTTCATTACAATGGGTTGTCTTATGGGGTCAGGAGGTATTTCAGATAAGTTAATCGCATTGGCCAATGCCTGTGTTGGATGGATGCGTGGTGGTATGGCAATGGTAAATATTGTTGCATCTTATTTTTTTGGTGGTATTTCAGGATCTGCTTCTGCCGATACTGCTTCTCTTGGTACTATCTTAATTCCAATGATGGTAGATCAAGGCTACGATGATGATTTCTCAACAGCAGTGACCATTACTTCCTCATGCGAAGGATTATTGGTTCCACCAAGCCATAATATGGTAATTTATGCAACAGCCGCAGGTGGTATATCAGTAGGAAGTTTATTTCTTGCAGGTTATATACCTGGTGTTTTATTGGCTTTAAGTCTGATGATAGGTTCCTTTATTATCTCAGTCAAGAGAAACTATCCCAAAGGTGAAAAATTTAGTTTTAAGAATTTACTAAAACAGATTAGCGTTTCCTTCTGGGCACTTGCAGCAGTATTAATCGTAGTGATTGGTGTAGTTGGTGGTGTATTCACTGCAACTGAATCTGCAGCAATAGCTGTTATTTACAGTCTGATTGTCAGTTTGTTTATCTACAAGGGGCTTGATTTAAAAGGTGTATGGAGAGTATTTGAAGAGTGTGTTAATACACTTTCCATCGTTTTAATTTTAATTGCTACATCTAGTATCTTTGGTTATTGCCTGACGCGCCTTCATGTTCCTGATTTGGCAGCGAATGCAATAGTAGGGATTACGGATAATCCTATTATACTTGCATTATTAATTAATCTTATATTATTGGTACTTGGATGTATTATGGA
>DALYNO010000549.1:0-2708 GCA_031975295.1 Anaerocolumna sp.
AATGGAAGGGGTAAAACTACTTTTCTGCAATTGTTAATGGGTAAGTATGAATATAATGGTAATATTACAGCAAATGTAAACTTTGATTATTTTCCCTATATGATACCTGAGAAGCTTATGAAAGAAGATACCATTCAAGTGATTGAATATATGGACAGTAACTATGAGCTTTGGAAAATTTGCAGAGAGTTAAATCTCATGCATATGGAGGGGGATTTATTATACCGACCTTTTATTACCTTAAGCAATGGGGAAAGGACAAAAGTTATGCTTGCAGTTCTTTTTTCCAAAGATAATAATTTCCTGTTAATTGATGAACCTACCAACCATCTGGATTTGGAAGCCAGAGAAAATGTAAGGGATTATTTAAGACTTAAGAAAGGGTTTATATTAGTATCCCATGATCGCTGGATTCTGGATGCTTGTATCGATCATGTATTAGTTATTAATAAAACCGATATTACAGTTGAACAGGGCAACTTTTCCTCCTGGTGGGAGAATAAACTAAGACAGGATGAATATGAGTTATCAGAGAATATTAAACTTAAGAAGGATATAAACAGACTATCAGAAGCAGCCAAACGAGCCGAAGGTTGGTCTGATCAAATTGAGAAAAGCAAGATAGGTTCCCATGCTGGAGACAGAGGATTTATCGGACATAAGTCAGCTAAAATGATGAAGAGAGCTAAGTCCATTGAAAACCGTATGGAAAATGCGATTGAAGAAAAATCTAAACTTCTCAAAAATATTGAAACAACCAGTGACCTTAAGATAATTCCTTTAGTGCATCATAAAGAGGTTTTAGTTGAGGCTAAGGACTTTGCTATATTTTATGGAGATAAGCAAATTACAGAGAGTATAGATTTTAAGTTAGTTGCTGGAGATCGAATGGTTCTAAGTGGTGCTAACGGTTGCGGAAAGTCCAGTATTATTAAGAAAATAATAGGAAATAATATGAATTCTACTGGAGAGCTTATCTTGGCGAGTGGATTAATAATATCTTATGTATCGCAGGATACATCGCATTTAAAGGGAACATTAAAAGACTTTGCAGAAGAAAATAAAATGGATATGACCTTATTTAAAACCATGCTTCGCAAATTAGATTTTGAACGCACACAATTTGAAAAGAGTATGGAAGCTTACAGCGCTGGCCAAAAGAAAAAAGTTCTCTTAGCGAAAAGTTTATGTGAGCAAGCCCATCTATATATTTGGGATGAACCCCTAAATTATATAGATTTGTTTTCCAGACTGCAAATCGAAGATTTAGTGCTGGATTTTAAACCTACCATGCTTTTTGTAGAGCATGATAAAGCTTTCGTAGATAAGGTAAGTACTAAAACTGTGAATATTATAAGAAGATTAAGCGAGTAATAAATATATACCATGAAACGATCCTAAATTTATATCATAATAAGGAGATTATTTATATGGCTTTGGCGCAAGTAAATTTCTATTCAAAATCATTAATGAGAACAGTTACAATAAATGCGATACTACCTGTGGACAACTATTCCTTTACAGGGGAACCTTTAGCAGAAAGTGAAGGATTTAAAACCCTTTACCTATTGCATGGTATGCTTGGCAATTATACAGATTGGGTTAGTGGTACAAGAATACAAGCCTGGGCACAGGAAAAGAATTTGGTTGTGATTATGCCCTCCGGTGATAATCACTTTTACGTGGATCAAAAAGCTACTGGAGATTTATATGGTGAATTTATTGGAGAAGAGTTAGTTGAAGTTACCAGAAGAATGTTTTCTTTATCATCTAAAAGAGAAGATACCTTTATAGCAGGATTATCCATGGGGGGCTACGGTGCAATTAGAAACGGACTTAAGTATGCAGAAACTTTTGGGTATATAGCTGGGTTGTCTTCAGGTTTCATCCTTGACTGGATTCCAGAATCTACAGAAGATACACCTGTACTCTATAACAGAAGAAGTTATTATAAAGCTATATTTGGTGATCTTGACACTTTATTTGGTAGTGATATGGATTACAAATACCTGATTACTGCACTTAAAAAGCAGAAGGGTTCTATTCCAGCAATCTATCTTGCTTGCGGAACTGAGGACTTTCTAATAGAAGAGAACCGGGATTACAGAGATTTTCTTAAGAGTGAAGAGGTAGACTTTACTTATGTGGAAGGCCCAGGAGGACATGATTGGGTATTCTGGGATGCTTATATTAAGAAAGTAATAGATTGGCTACCATTAAGTGAGGGTGGTCAAGGTGTCAGCAGTGGTAATGTGAAATAACTGACTGGTTTATTAGTAGTAATCGTTTGATATAAAAGAAAAGTATGCCCTAGATAATTATTTAAAAATAGATAGCCAGTCATGTTACTCTATGTAGAGGGAGTAACATGACTGGCTGTTTTTATCTCTATATTTCTATAGAGTTTCTGGATATTGAAGTGACAGAAATATACTTAATGACAAATACTGCCGTAAAAAAACTATCAAAAAAAGATGAATACAGGGGATTGACAATATTGAGGAAATAGAGTATAAATAATAAAGTGAATTCATATAATTCATATAGAATTGATATGATATTAAAACCTTAGAATATTGAGCAATAAGAAAATAAAACAATATAGCCTTGGATAATTGAGCAATAAGAAAATAAAACATTATAACCTTGGATAATTGAGCAATAAGAAAATAAAACAATATAGCCTTGGATAATTGAGCAATAAGAAA
>DALYNO010000550.1:0-2699 GCA_031975295.1 Anaerocolumna sp.
AACAGTTCAGTGATAAAATAACAAGTATTGATCACTGGGTAGCTTTTATTCTATTGGGAATTATAGGAACCAATATGATAATGGAAGCAAGAAAAAAAGATGTGGAAGTCTGTTGTGCAGAAGCTTCTGATCATGTATTAGGTTTTAAAAGCATGTTTATGCTTGCCATTGCTACAAGTATTGATGCCTTGGCAGTTGGAGTAACGTTAGCTTTCTTAAAGGTAAATATCTTTTCTGCTATTTCAATTATTGGGGTTGTCACATTTATAATATCTGCGGCTGGTGTCTGTATTGGGCATGCCTTTGGATGTAAATTAAAAGCCAAGGCAGAATTGGCAGGCGGACTTATTTTAATTATACTTGGGGCTAAGATTCTTATAGAACATCTGGGTCTATTGGGTTAATAATATATATGTGAACAGAAAGAGCCATATAAAGAATTTATCAAGCTCCTTTTTGCATATGATTACATAGAGGGTTACTAGAAACTAATGAAATTTAGTGCTATAATAAGATAAGGTGTCAAAGTCCTTATTTAGGCACTTTTAAATATACGAAGAAGAGGTAGTAATATGTATCGTTTTGTAAATGACTATAGTGAGGGTGCACACCCAAGAATACTGGAAATGATGATGAAAAGTAATTTAGAGCAAAACATTGGTTATGGTGAGGATACTCATACTAATCATGCTAAAACATATATAAAGAGACACTTAAAGACGGAAACTGTTGATATTCATTTTATACCAGGGGGAACGCAGACTAATCTTTTAGCCATCTCTTCTTTTTTAAGACCTTTTCAGGCAGTTGTTGCAGCAGATACTGGTCATGTTAATGTACATGAAACTGGTGCAATTGAAGCCACTGGACATAAAGTAATAGTTTGTCCAACCTCTGACGGTAAATTAACACCTGAGTTAATACAAAAAGCGTTGGATACCCATACAGATGAACATATGGTTATGCCCAAGATGGTTTATATCTCTAACACAACAGAGCTTGGAACAATTTATACGAAGCAGGAACTAAGTGATATCTACAATCTATGCAAACGAAAAGATTTGATATTATTTGTAGATGGGGCCAGGCTTGCTTCTGCACTTACTTCTGTGCAGAACGATTTAGATATTAGTGATTTACCAAAGCTTTCCGATGCCTTTTATATAGGTGGTACCAAAAATGGTGCGCTGCTTGGAGAAGCCCTGGTCATCGTCAGAGAAGATTTAAAAAAAGATTTCAGATATGCCATTAAACAAAGAGGAGCACTTATGGCCAAGGGATTTGTGGCAGGTATACAATTTGAAGCCCTATTTGAAGAGGCGTTGTACTTTGAATTGGGTTATCATGCCAATGGATTGGCAGATAAAATTGCAGCGACCTTAAAAGAATTAAATTATACTTTTCTTACACAAACTGGCACCAATCAGCTATTTCCTATTATAGAGAATAAGGTATTATTGGAACTTGAAAAGGAATTTGCTTTTTCTGAGCAAACCCAAATAAATGAAGAATACACAGCAATCAGGTTTGTTACATCTTGGGCAACTACAGCAGAGAGTGTAGAAGTTTTATGTGCATTCTTTAGAAATCAGGGTGAGTCAACGTTTAAAAGCTAAAGAAGCATTAGGATAACAAAAATGTGGCTAAAGAAATAAAATATAAGAAAGAAGGCAGTCTGTTCTTTCGTAAGTATTGGTCATCATTAGAAGGAGAGGATTATGGATAACTTAAAATCAATGGTTTTACCAGGTAAAGATAAGGTTGCAATCGTAACTGGAGCTAATTCAGGTATGGGTATGGCAACTGCAGCTGCATTAGCAGACTTAGGTTATGAAGTAGTCATGCTTTGCAGAAACTTAGAAAGAGGCGAAGCAGCCCTAAAACAACTATTAGATGAAAAACCAAGCAGAATGCTTACATTGATGTTTTGCAATTTAGGTGATTTAAAAGACATTAGAAGATTTACTGATGAATGGAAACAGTATGGTAAAACCATCGATGTTCTAATCAATAATGCAGGTGTAATTACCATCAACAGGCGAGAAACAGTGGATGGTTTAGAGGAACAGTTTGGTGTAAATCATATTGGACATTTTCTATTAACCTTAAGATTACTTGACTATATGAAGAAAGGAAGCCGAATTGTAGTAGTGGCTTCTGGTGCTCACAAAGTAGGTAAAATACATTTTGCAAACTATAATTTACTAAGAGGCTTTAATGTGGTAAAGGCCTACAGCCAGTCTAAATTAGCTAATATTTTATTTACAAGGGAATTAGCCTGTAGATTAAAGAATACTGGCATCACCGTTAATTGCTGTCATCCCGGAGCGGTTGCAACTTCTATGGGTGTGGATCGAAAAACCGGATTTGGCAAGGGTATTACAGGACTTTTAAAACCTTTCTTTATCACAAAAGAAGAAGGGGCACAAACCACCATATACTTGGCTACCAGCAAAGAAGTAAGTAAAGTAACAGGCAAATACTTTTACCAGTCTAAGCCTGCCAAAACCTCAAGAAATGCCAGAAGTAAAATAGCAGCAGTACATCTGTTTATGTTAAGCGAAAACATAACAGATGAAAAGTTAGAGGATCATTTAGAACTAATCAATAAGTAATGAGTTGCCCGACAAAAGCCCTATTATATAATTTTCATTGGCAATTTGTACAAAACAGAAAGTGTAAATGCGCCTATGGAAATG
>DALYNO010000551.1:0-2698 GCA_031975295.1 Anaerocolumna sp.
GCTAAGTTTTATAAGTCGTGGTCTTGACCAACAAATATAATGGGGGTATAATGACTATTTGCACAGATATATTTTGTTATGATTAGTAAAAAAAGGGTGATAAACAATGAAGTTTAAGTTTCTGAATCAAAACATGGAACAGCGAAGAGAACTTATTTTAAATGGAAATGTAGTCTCCACTATTCTATTACTCTCCATACCTGCATTAATGATGGGTGTGGTGCAATCTTTAATTCCTGTAATTGATGGGTTATTCTTAAATAATCTGGCAGGTTCAGTTGCAGCAAGTGCTGTAACCTATTCGTCCCCTATTGTAAACATGACTTCTGCTCTATCTCAGGGATTAAGCGTGGCTGGAATGGCAATTATTGGACAGTCAAATGGTAGGGGTGATTTTCAGGGCAGCAAACGTATAACCACCCAGCTGGTAATATTTGCATTTTTGCTGGGGTTTATTTTAGCTCCGCTTTTAGTGGTTCTGGCTTTTCCTATTTCAAATCATGTTGATAAAGAAATCGCTCATAGCGTATTTTTATATCTCTCCTTAAACGCTATAGTCATTCCCTTTTCATTTTTAGAATCCATATATAACGCAATAAAAAATGCCAGTGGAAAACCAGAAGATGCATTTACCAGAATGATACTAATGTTGGTATTAAAAGTTATATTTAATTTTGTTTTTGTTGCTCTATTACCTTGGGGAATTGTAGGATCTGTAATGGCTTCCTTAGCCTCAAATATTATTATTACAGTTTGGATGTTTTATGAGCTGTTTTTCAAAAAAGGTGGAGATAACCTGGATTTGAAAGGTTTTCGCTTTGAAAAAGAAACGATTAAGCAGCTATTTCACATTGGATTTCCCTCCATGCTCTCAAGTCTTATGCTTAATTTAGGCTTTTTCCTTATTAACAATGAAGTTGAAAAGTACGGCACAGCAGTACTGACAGGGCAGGGAATTGCTAATAATATTACTTCAGTGTGCTTTATCTTACCATCCTCTTTTGGCTCTGCTGTAACCACTATGGTTAGTATGAATATCGGAGCCCTTCAAGGCAAAAGAGCAAAGAAGGCCTGCTTTGTAGGATGTATTATCAGTGCCATAACAGCAGTGATATTAATCGCTGTTGTAGTTCCCTTATCAAGCCGTCTTACTGTGTTGTTTACAAGGGAAGCAGATATATTAGAAATTGCCAAAAGAGCCTTACACATATATACATACTCTGTAGTGGGATTTGGTATTTGTATGGTTATTCAAGGTGCATTTATTGGACTAGGACGTACTAGAATTACCCTGGTACTTAGTATTCTAAGGGTATGGTTACTAAGGTATATATTCATACTTCTTACGGAAAGTCATTTGGGCTATTTATCTGTTTTTTGGGGAAATTTATTCTCTAATTATATGGCAGCTATTATAACCATTATATTAATTATAAGAGTTAAATGGAAATCAGAACTATAATAATCAAATTCATCAGAAGAAGGACTCAAAACCTAGGGCAAACGGAAATAAATATATGAATGCAGGGTGTAAAAATTAGATTAAGATAGTAAACCTGTGTGATAACCTATATAAAAATCAGCGATAAAACCATAAAGAATTCTTCAGTAACTCAAGTGGTTTCAAAGAATATAATAATATAAAAAGTTTAGAGGAATTAACCTTGTTATATACGGTTCAGTTAAATGATACTTTATACAAAATTGCTGAGAAATTTAATACAACAGTGGAGGATATAGTAGAAGCCAATATGATATGCAAACCCAGTTTGATTTCCGTTGGCTTGCCCCTTATTATACCAGAAAAAAATAGGGTGTTACCGAAAGCGGGATTATGGCCATATTATATTGTGCTGCCTGGAGATACCCTAGACTGTGTATCAAAAGAGACTGATCTATCAGTGGAAAGTTTATCCAGTATAAATCAAATACAAAATCCCAACTTACTATATACAGGAAGGGAACTTTTACTCATTCCACCTGCTAGGGAGACCCCAGAGGAGTTACAGCGGGAGTGGGAAGAGATACCAGATGAGAATTGTATGGTATACGGGTCACAAGATCATGGAGTTCTTTACTACGGCTCCTTTGGATGGTCTGGGTTTGGAGAAAAAGCAATAGAGCCTTTATTAGAGTTACTTGATAATCCTTGTGAAACGATAAAGCAATATGCAGTTATAAGCTTAGGACGACTTGCCCTTAATGGTAGAGTGAAAAAAGCACTGATACCTCTATTAAAAAATGAATCCTTATCAGATTTAGCTAGAATTGCCCTAAGAAGGATTGAACTTAGATCAAGAGGTCATGAGAGAGTTCATATCATGATGACTGATAATATAGTAGCCAGTCAACCAGATGCTAACGCCAGTTACGAAGAATTACCTGCAGGTTCTGAAATTGTAGTGATAAGATGGTTTATTCCAAGTCCAACAGGTGAAGCAGGTCCAAGGGGTGGTGTACAAATTTATGATTATGTTCAAGTAGTTAATACAAATCTCCGTGGATTTGTTCCAAGATTTGGAGACTCTGCCATTACGTTTATATAATTTAGTGGCAAGTATTCACAGGCAATGAATTTGGCAACATTTAAAATAGCTCAAAATAGCAGTTAGAACTTAGTCTATTTTGAGCTTACTTACATAAGTATGAGTTGCCCGACAAAAGCCCTATTATATAAATTTTCATTGGCAATATGTAC
>DALYNO010000552.1:0-2686 GCA_031975295.1 Anaerocolumna sp.
GGAGTGCTTTTTATTTTACAGGATAGTTCAGAGAACTTTCCTGTAAAATAAAAAAGACAACGCTTTATCAACTTCTTTTGACCAAACGTTGTCTCTATTAATCTAAACTTACTTTACAACATAACGAAATCCTCTGTGATTGCCTCCTGGTGGTTGTTCCTTTCTACCTGCTGTCTGATCTTGAGGCATTTTATAACAATAGCTTTCGTTTTTATTATTGCCCCTTAAGCTTCCAATGCTTTGAGGAAAAGAAAAAATATCACAAGGATCATATTTGTTTTTAATCTTCTTTAATGCATTTACATGTTTTCCATAATATTCTTCCAAATAATCAGAAAGCCTTCCGTATGGGAAATTCACATAGGAACCTGTCGTAATCCTCTCTAAGTAAGAAAAACCACTGTTAATCCATTCCCTGTTATCTGCCCCATATATGGGTTCTTCCCATATTGTCTCAAGCCAAATAATATAATTTGCGTTGCGATAATAAAAGGATGTATCGTCTGTTCCAACTTCTGCTACTCTGCCGCCCAAAGCATACATTGATATTCCAGCAAATACTGATCCCTTAGGTCGATCTTTCATTAAATCAACTACCTGGATTATCTCAGCACTTGTAAAATCCTCTAAAACAAAACGACTTACAGACTGAAATCTCTCATAGGAGGGATAGGAACTCCCAATAATGGTAACTGCCTCAAAGAAGGTCATATATTCAATATTATATTCGGCACCCTTCAGGGCAAGAAAAGGTTCCACAATTTCCTTGGCCTCTTGCTCATTACCATAAAATATTCCTCTAACTAACATGGCTAGTTCATCATCAACAGAATGATAGATTCTTGAAATTAAGGTCGTTCTAGGATCAGCCTTTTTTAACCATTCTTGCCAGATAGAAAGAAATGTTTCCTGTTCTTTGGAATCAACATGAAGGTAATCTATTTCAATTAATGTGACATTTTTTACTTTTGGGGGGAGGTTAAAGGTCATGGAAACAATCACTCCAAAATTTCCTCCGCCTGCACCTTGGCAGGCCCAGAATAAATCAGCATGCTTCTCACCATTGGCTGTTATAATCTCACCCTCATAATTTACCAGCTCAATTTCCACCAAACTGTCACAGCCCAGCCCAAATCTACGGCAGGAAAGACCCCAACCACCACCGAGGGTATAACCACTAACACCAACGCTTGGACAGGTGCCACCTGGAAACGGATAACCCTTTAAGGTCACAAACTCATAAACCAGCTCATTGGTGGCTCCACCCTGTATCGTTAATTGTCCTAGGCACTCATTCAATACCATATGATTCATTCTGCTTATATCAATAACTAAAGTACAATCTCCATTGGAATAGCCTTCATAATTATGCCCTCCACTGCGTATGCGAATTGGTATACAATGTCCTCTTGCCCAAAGCACAGCATTTGATACATCACATTTACTGCAGCAATATACTATTATCAGGGGAAATTGCTGTATAGCTCTGTTAAACCCCTGTCTAGCTTCATTATATACTGGCTCAAAAGGTGTAACAATATCTCCAGTTAAACCATATAAAAAGTCGTTCATAAACAAATCCCATCCTACTCCTGGATTAAGTTCCCTTTTAGAACTCACACCATTATATGAATTTAGGATGCAACTGTTCTAAATAAAGCTATTGTACAGACTATACAGGGTCAGCTTTGTAATGTATTACTTGTTTACCAGTATTCTACCGCTCAATAATCACCGGGCTACATATACCTGCCTGACACCAGTTTTTATCAACATTCTGGACTATAACAGTAATTGTGTGCTCTCCGTTTAAGGCCATACTAATATTGGCTTTGAAATAACCTTCTTCGCAATCTATACGTTCTGCATTCAACTTACCGTCTATGTATAACCATACCTTTCCTTTCATATCCTCGAAATTAAGACTACCTACATGTGCTTCCTCTCCAAAAATAAATACTGTACGATAGAGTCCATATTTTAAGTATTGTCCTTCAAATTGGGGTTGTGGATTTCCCAGTCAGAGGCCCAGGTGTTAAAAGTTTATAGTTATGCATATATGATTTCCTCTCTTATTTATAATATTTATAGTGTATAAGGTGATGTAGACCACTAAGTAAATATGAAATATGTATACCTTTTGATTCTCAGTTTTTTCATGTCTCAAATAAATACCAGCATCAATCAGCTTTTGACACACTTATACTATGATGTTGATTATAAACTATCTCCATCACACTACCTCCAATAATCTATTTATACAATTATATTACACTTTTTTCCTAATGTCAATTATTTGTGTCGTTTGTAAACTTTTATTAGCAATTGACATTTCTGTGTGTAATGTTATAATAAAACTCAAAGGAGGTTCTTATGATTGAAAAACTCTCTACTACTGAAAAAATAAAACTTATTATGGATAGGGACAGGATTACTACAACTGAGTTAGCTGCCAGAATGGATCTATCTAGACAAGCTCTTTCAAATAAATTCAGCCGTGGCAAATTCACCGAACAGGATCTTTATAGTATAGCTGAAGCTCTTGGCTATGAGTTAAATATAGAATTTATTAAAAAGATATAAAAAAAAGTCAGTGTATGAGTTTGAACTGACTTCTTTTATTAAATCATTTTGGACCTATGTCAATACCTTGGACACAAAAAGTCGAACAAAATTTATGCGACCT
>DALYNO010000553.1:0-2669 GCA_031975295.1 Anaerocolumna sp.
ATGGTTTTTGCACAATATTAGTTATGTATTATATACAATTTCACGACAGTACCACAGTGGTAGTTAAAAACATACCTATTTTATTATGTAAATTAGCAAAAACATAATAAATGCTGCTCTATCATATTATCAAAATTTGGCACTTAATCACTGGTTAAAATTCATTAAGATATTCTTAACAGTGCAAATACTTAATTGATCATATAATAAAACAGCATTATCATTATAATACTTTTGATAAAAAGTCTTTTAATCTAGGATTCTGTGGGTTACGAAAGAACTCGTTTGGTTCATTTTGTTCTTTAATAATTCCTTCGTCTATAAAAAGCACCCTTGTTGCCACTTCTCTGGCAAATCCCATCTCATGGGTAACCACTACCATGGTCATTCCATCATTGGCTAATTCCTTCATAAGCTCCAAAACCTCTCCTACCATTTCAGGATCAAGTGCAGAAGTTGGCTCATCAAACAAAAGCACATCTGGATTCATGGCTAAAGCCCTGACTATGGCAATACGTTGCTTCTGTCCGCCAGATAACTGTCTTGGGTAGGCATCAGCCTTCTCTATCAGCCCTATTCGTTCTAAAAGTGTCATAGCTTTGCTGTTGGCTTGTTCCTTGTCCATAATTCCAAGCTTCACAGGTGCTAAGGTAATGTTTTCTTTTACTGTTAAATGTGGAAATAAATTAAATTGTTGAAATACCATTCCCATTTTTCTTCTTAGCACATTGATATCTGTCTTTGGGTCGGTAATGTTCTGCCCCTCAAACCAAATCTCTCCAGAAGTAGGCTCTTCTAGTAAATTAAGGCATCTTAAAAATGTGGATTTTCCAGAACCTGATGGTCCAATCACAACAACTTTCTCACCTTTTTCAATTGTTTCTGATATACCATCAAGTACTATATGTGAACCAAATTGCTTTTTTAAATTATTTGTTTTAATCACCTTGAGACATCCTCCTTTCGAATACACCAAGCAGCTTGGTAAGTCCTAGAACGATAATTAAATAAAATACAGCTGTTATAATCAGGGGAGGCAAAATATCCCATGTACGTGAACCAATGTACTGGGCAGCTTTTGTAAGGTCTGTAACTGCAATCATGCTCGCTACTGAGGTTTCTTTAATTAATACAATAAATTCATTTCCTAAGGCAGGTAAAATATTTTTAATAGCTTGAGGCATAATAATTAATTTCATTGTTTGGGTTCTATTTAAACCTAGTGATCTACCTGCTTCATACTGACCTTTATCTATGGATTCGATACCCGCTCTTACAATTTCGGCAACATAAGCTCCTGAGTTGATACCAAAACAAACTGCTGCAACAAGTATTTCATTGGTGTTTCTTGCTGTAAAGACTAGATTATAGATAATTAACAGCTGAACGATTACAGGTGTTCCTCTTATAATATTGATATAACCATTACATATGGTGCCTATCCATCTAAACTTTTTAGAAGTTGCCACACTGGTCTTAATAATGGCAACCAGAATACCAATTACCGCACCAATAATAATGGCTAAGAAGGAAATGGCAAGTGTTGCTTTAAGTCCATCTAAATAATATAAATATCGATTATCTAGTATAAAGGCATTGTAATATCTTTCTAATAGGTGTGTAAACCATTCTCCAATATGATTCAATTTCATCTTCTCCTTTTATAAACAAATTAAGAATATCTTTTATTATAAGCATATCCTTAAAAACACGCAAGTGGCAGCAGACAAATCTTTTGTCTGCTGCCTGCATTTTAATTACCTTATTAGTAATTATTTACTTGGCTTGGGTATGGTTAGCTGTAAATTCTTCAATCTTACCATCTGCTTTTAGTTGGTCAACTATTTTATTTACTTCATCTAAAAGTTCTTTGTTACCTTTTTTTATTGCAATGGCATATTTATCTTCGAATAAAGTACCATCGAGTATTTTAAGTGAAGGATTAGAAGCAACAAGTTCTTCTGCCGGGAATTGATCCATAACAATACAGTCTATTTTGCCGTTTTTTAAATCCTCAGCTGCCTGATTAAATTTAGTATATCTCTTTACTTCCTTGGCAGTTAAATTGTCTGGATTAGATACGTAAGCATCTGCTATGTTTCCTTGTTGAACACCAATAATTTTATCATTTAAATCCTCAACACTTGCTACTGTAGGTGTATCACCATTCACTACAACTACTTCAGTTGAGTTAACATAATCATTGGAAAAGTCCATTACTTTCAGTCTTTCTTCACTTACTGAAACACCAGCAATCACAAGATCAACTTTTCCTTGTTGTACCGCAAGTAATGCACCATCAAAATCCATAGATTTAACTTCTAATTTTTTACCCATGGAATCTGCAATTGCTTTGGCAATATCCATATCAATACCAACTATCTCATTTCCGTTCATATACTCATAAGGAGCAAATCCTGGTTCTGTACCAACAATTAATGTATCATCATTGGATTTTTTACATCCTGCTAAGGATGCAGTAAGTACTACAGTTAACAACACTGCTATCATTTTCTTCATAAATATGTCCTCCCATTATATGTTTGATTAAATACTCAATTTAATTCTCTTTAATAAATATACGGCATACATATTTATTAAAAAAAACTAATATTAATGCTTAGTATTGTATCACGTTTTTTAAAAATTTCAAGTGTTTATTTATAAAA